>NZ_KB235910.1:669789-671554 GCF_000332175.1 Pseudanabaena sp. PCC 6802
CGTGAAGTTATTGCCAACGAATGCAGCCGCGACATCCAATAGTACGGGTGGATTTCAGTTCGATAATGTCGGTTTAGCCAATGGCACGAATAGTCTGACGGTAGAGGCGACGGATATTGCGGGGAATGTGGGGACGGCTACTCAGACAATTACGCGGGATTTGGGCAATACGATCGGGCAAAACTTTGACTTGACGGTGCGACCGGGGGGATATCTAGAAGTACCGCTGTCGGGGACTGATGCCAGTGGCAATCGCGTTACCTATCGGATGCAGAGCACGGGAAATCTACCCACGGGGAAGCTGGATGGCAATGGTAATTTGATTTTTACGCCCACACCCTCGGAGATTGGCACGTATCAGTTCGGTTTGATCGCCAGTAACGACACGCAGGAGATTCCGCAGACGGTGACGGTGCGGGTGGTGGCAGATCCGGTCTCTACCACCAGAATATCGGGTGTCATTCAGAATACGGCAAGGCAGCCTTTAGCAGGAGTGGTCATCGAAATTGGCAATCTCCGCACGACGGCGGCGGATGGCTCGTTTACCCTTGCCGCGAATGGGGCATTGCCCGCCGATACGTTGAAGGTGCGGGGTGAAGGGCTAGAAGGAACGGAAACGTACACGACTTGGAAGGTTATTCAAGCCGAGGACAGAATGTCAGATGAATCTAAGCAGGCATAAGCACCTCCAATACCTGAGCTATAGAACGTCCGTTGGCAAACAAGCCATGAGCCAACTCCAGTAGTTGAGCAAGCGCTTCACGCGAGAGGGAATGGAGCTTCTGCCCGATGGTTTGCGTTCCCTTAGCAAACGAAAAACTTTCCGATTTTCCGCCCGAGCCCGTTACGCGTTGGAGCAAAGACTGCGCTAGACAACATAAACGCAAGTGGCGTTTGACCGCTTGCTGGTTGCGTACCTGAGCCGCTTCCAATCCTGTAACTTGCTTGCAGAACTCATGAAAGACTTCACAAGACCAGCGATAGTTCCAAGTTTCCATGATGCGCGTGCTTTCCCAATGTTGGGCATCCGTGAGTAAAAAGCGCGGGGCATCACCCAAGTCGAGACTGATCAGAATTTTGTGTAAGCGGTCTAGAATCACAAAAACCAAGGAGACCGCAACATGTTAAGAGGCAAACAAGCAACTAATCGTACAGATGAACTACTAGACGAGTTGGTGTCAGAGTGCCATAGCCCCGAGGACATTCTAGGAGAATCGGGCTTACTGAAGCAACTGAGTCAACGACTAATCGAGCGAGCGCTCACGGGAGAGCTGAGCCATCACCTCAAATCAAGCACGCCTAAGGGAGAGGAAGCGGTAGAAGACGAAGTTGTGCGACGCAACAGCCGCAATGGCTACTCGCAGAAGACGGTGCAGTCGCAACAGGGCGAAATGGAGTTGTCGATACCGCGAGACCGTAACGGCGAGTTTGACCCCGTGCTGGTACCGAAACACCAAAGGCGAATAGCAGGACTCGATGAGAAAATCCTGGCTATGTATGCACGGGGATTAAGCACCCGAGACATTAGTGCTCAACTCGAAGAACTCTATGGTGCCAAGATCTCCGCCGCACTCATCAGTGAGGTCACTGATGCAGTTAGCGACGAGGTCAAGGCTTGGCAGTGCCGTCCCCTGGAACCTGTATATCCCATCATTTACCTCGATGCCCTCTACGTGAATATCAAGGTGTCGGGTCGGGTGAGCAAGCGAGCGGTCTATGTCGTCTTGGGTATTACGGTTGAGGGCAACAAAGAATTGCTTGGGCT
>NZ_KB235910.1:671654-674177 GCF_000332175.1 Pseudanabaena sp. PCC 6802
TTCCACTGAAATGCATTCAAGGGGTTGGCGCAAGGCAACTGCGACTTGAGCGCAGAGATCCATCAGTAGCACGTAGAAGATCCAAGTACTATAAAGCTGAATTTTGACGCCATTGCTACCGCAGACCCACAAGTATGATAAACCTAACAATCGCTTCGTGAGCAAGAAGGCATCTTCAATCTGCCAACGCCGTCGATAGAGGTCGCAGACTTGTTGAGGGGAGAGGCGAGTCGGTTCCAGGACATTGGTAAGATAGGTGTACCAGGTTTTGCCCCACAAGACGGAGACCAAGCGCAGTGGATGGGTACAGGGATTAGAGCGATACTGTCCTAATTCGATCAGTTCATCGCGATAGAAATTGCCCTGACTCAGAACGCGAGTGACTTTGTAGGCGCTCTTTTGCCGCAAGCGGGTGACAAACCATTTCTGGGTTTCGGTGAATGTATCAAACCAGACGAAACTAAAAAACCCTAAGTCAAACACCAACAGCCCATCCACGGGCAATCGCTCCAACAGTTGCTGACTCCAGGTTTTATCATTGGCGTGTTCATCTGGGGTGTACCAAATCCCTAAAGGACGCAAACTCCAGGCATCCACCAACGCCATCATCTTACCCCCTAAGGGGAATTTCTGGTTGCGCAGGCGCTCCAGCTTCTTTGCTAACGCTTCGAGAACCGACCCATCTGCCATGGCCACGGTTGTAAAGCTTGCCTGTACCTGTCCCCATGCCTGCGGCACCAGCGCTGAATTTGCGGACACGGGCAACCGCATCAGTACTTGTTCCCACATCTGCACAAACAAAGCCGCAGGCAGCGTACGCAAGCGCTCTGACAGGGCTTGCTTCGTCACTCGCTTTGCCTCCACCCATAACAAGCCATCCTGTTCCAGCAAGCGCAGCACTTCACTTAGTCCGCCGATCTGTCGATACACTAGGCTCAACACGATCGCACACATCACGGGCAACGTTAACACTCGCTCGCGCAACTGTCGAGTTTTGTCTCGCACCGTTTTGAGATTAGCAAATGTCCCTGGACTCAACCAATCCCGCAGTCGCGCTTCT
The DNA here is from genome assembly GCF_000332175.1 of Pseudanabaena sp. PCC 6802. Taxonomy (NCBI): domain Bacteria; kingdom Bacillati; phylum Cyanobacteriota; class Cyanophyceae; order Pseudanabaenales; family Pseudanabaenaceae; genus Portococcus; species Portococcus stanieri. The sequence continues at coordinate 672,715 of NZ_KB235910.1, forward strand.
AACTCTTCATTGCTCGGCGCGGGCACGCTCACTCGTCGCCGCAAATCTGGATTCCCATATCGATGTTTTGCCTTCATAGGGGTAACCACAAATAGGTCTGATTTCAGCCTAAATCCGTTTGAGCTACCCCTTGACAATGACTATCTTTTCTTACCTTGACACCCCCTGTCCTAACAGATCTGTCTACGGCTATAAAACATTGAGGTGAATGGCGAGCTATAGCGTTTTTCAATTGAGAACAGGTTTTATTGACGGGGTAAAAGGGGGCCACCCCTTCTTGGGGGCATTGCCCCCAAACCCCCTTCTCGTTTTCATCTGAAAACCGCTATATGCATGATGGCAATGGAATTGCGATCGTAAACTAGAAGAAGCATAGATACTGTATAAGGCAGTCTTTGAGCGAATTCGCCATATGGGTTATGAGCCTTTACACCATAAATACCGCCCGCAAACCTTTGCCGATCTGGTTGGGCAAGAAGCGATCGCCACGATCCTAACCAATGCGATCGAAACACAGCGCATTGCGCCTGCCTATTTGTTAACTGGGGCTAGAGGCACGGGCAAAACCTCCACCGCTCGGATTATGGCAAAATCGTTGAATTGTCTCAGTTATGATGCGCCCACCCCCACACCTTGCGGTCAATGCGAACTATGCCGCAGCGTAACCATCGGTAATGCCCTCGATATTACCGAAATTGATGCCGCCAGCAATACAGGCGTTGATAATATTCGCGAGTTGATCGAACGCGCCCAATTTGCCCCAGTTCAGGCTAGGTATAAAGTTTATGCAATTGACGAGTGTCATATGCTTAGCACGGCAGCATTTAATGCTTTACTCAAAACTTTAGAAGAACCACCCGATCGCGTTGTTTTTATCCTCGCCACCACCGATCCGCAAAGAGTATTACCTACGATTATTTCGCGTTGCCAAAGATTTGACTTCCGGCGCATACCACTTGGGGCAATGGTGGGACATCTGCAAAAGATTGCCGATCTCGAACGCATTGCCATTAATCCCGAAGCGATTACTCTGGTAGCACAGATCGCTCAGGGAGGTTTGAGAGATGCGGAAAGCCTCCTCGATCAGCTCAGTCTCACTGAAGGTGAAATTACAACCGAGGCGGTATGGGATTTAGTCGGCACCGTTCCAGAACGAGATCTGTTAACGCTGCTAGAAGCAATCGCTCAGGATAACTCTATCCAGGTGCTGGAACAATCCAGGCAAGTAATGGATCGAGGTCGCGAGCCATTAATCGTATTGCAGAGTTTGGCAGGAATGTATCGCGATTTATTGATTGCCAAAACTGCCAGCGATCGCCGCGATCTGGTCGCTCTCACCGCCGCCAGTTGGGATAGATTGCAACAACTCGCAGCGATATTTCCCATTTCTAATATTTTGGCTGGACAACAGCATTTACGCAGCGCCGAAGTACAGGTTAAAAATACCACTCAGCCGAGATTAT
>NZ_KB235910.1:674277-878198 GCF_000332175.1 Pseudanabaena sp. PCC 6802
AGGCTGTCTTCCCCGATGAGGAATCTGTCTTCAAGCTCATGTTCTTGGCCATGCATAACATTGCCAAGCGTTGGACTCGCCCCCTTAAGGATTGGAAGGCAGCGTTGTCATATTTTGCTATCCTATTCCCAGGACGTTTAAATTACTGACCTTATTTCTCGCTTACACAAAAATCTGAGCACTCTCAAACGCTTGCGTCCATAGCGTTTCAGCCGTATCACTTTCGTAAATGCCCACATGGTCTTACTTTGACCATTACGACAGGCGATCGTCACAGCCCGAAAGCTCTGAGGATGCTGAGACCGTAACAGGGTGGCGACAGCATCAACTCGTTGCCACTGGTTATCCCAAAGGATATGTCGCGATGATTCAATTTCGCTGACCCAGTGCTTGCCCTTACTTTCAATCAAACGCGTCAACTCCAGGGTCAATACGCCGTTGTCAAAAGCATAGTGGGCGTTGGGGAACTGTCCCTCTGTTTCCAGTTGTTCCACGAGGTCTCGCACGATTTCCGTGCGTTTACGATACTCCAGCCGATTGCTCTGGTAGCTGATTAACTCGCTCAGACGCGCCATTACCTGCGCCATCTCCGTGTAACTCTGTTGTGCGCTCATCTGCAAATATGCTTTCTCTGCCTCCTGCCAATTCGGTGGTTGCACTACCACGTCTAACCCATCGATATACTCCCGATTTGAGATTACTGCAGTCACCACTGTTTGGTAGTTGCTCATGCGATGCTCTACATAATCGTAACTGCGTTTGACTCCAAAGATTTCTTTGCCCCGTTCGTGATGTGCCAACGTCCAATCCAGGCTGATTACCTCTTTCCCCTTGCCTTGATGCTCCGATGATAATGTCTCCCGATGCTTTTGCATTAACTCTTCGCTATCCCACCCTGCCTCAAACACTGCCTCGTGCATTGCCCGTCGGCTCACGGCTTCTCCCTCTGGCCACACTATTTGGCTGTGGATCCCTTGTAATGTCTTGTTGGGACTTAGAATCAAACCATTGACATATCGACTGACGTGGTTAAATCCCTCTTCGCGACAAAACACGCTGCGATATGCCTGCATCCCTTTAGCTATGGTTGGTGCTACTCCTACCAGCCTGAAAAAAGGTAATAACATTGGCAAAACAAGGCTTTTTCGTCGTTTATTCCTTCATCTTAGCCTTTTGTTGCCCTTTTTAGACCTTACCTGCTTAACCTTCCAAGTCGTGAACTACAAGATCGCGATCGCTAAGCGCGGCAATAGCTATGTTGCTGATGTCGATCGCGATGGTTTTCAAACCCTGGAGCGCCTATCAGCAGAAGTACGCTCCACAGGGAGCGATCGCATAGGGCTTTATTTCACCAACTATCGACCGGATAACGTACGGGAAATTTACAAGCCTGGCGAGCTGTTGCTACAACTAGAAAAGTTACCGAATAGTCCTACTAAGGTAATTTGGGCTGGTATGCTCGGTCTATTACAGCAACAGGAATTGGTTCCGACGGATTTGGTCTTTGTGGCGCAGAAACCCTGAAACTAAGTTGGGGCTAAAACCAATCCAAATTGTTTGCTGAACCGTAGGAATAATAGAATGCAATTTAAATAAACTTAGCAGGCTGACGTTTTTTCATACTGCGATCGCTCTATCTCAAGCATTTCAGAAACTAATCGCCTAGAGTGAATGTAGTAATACCAAATCCGCGTTAATTATCCCTAATATTGACTGGCGACTAAAGTCGCGGCTGCACGAGCAAAGTTTGCCTGTGCGGACTTCCAGTAAAAGGGGGCTAAACAAGATTTGGTATAAACCCAAATTAACCTGGCACTGACTATTTATGATTGGCACCATACTACGAGGACGCTACGCAATACTGCAACAACTAGGAACTGGTGGGTTTGGCGAAACCTATGTAGCTGAAGATCGCGACTTACCCGGATCGCCTAAATGCGTAGTTAAGCGGTTAAAACCACAGTCTAAAGATCCCTTTGTCTGGCAGACGGCAAAACGCCTGTTCGATACCGAAGCGGCAGTACTATATCAATTAGGCAGCCACGCTCAGATTCCCAGACTAATGGCACACTTTGAGGAAGATCGGCAGTTTTATCTGGTGCAAGAGTTTATCGAGGGGCGGGATTTAAGCCAGGAGTTGTTGCTCGGCGTGCAGTGGAGCGAGGGGCAGGTGCTGACATTTCTGCGAGATACCTTGGGAATTTTGGAATTTGTCCATCAGCAAAATGTGATTCACCGCGATATCAAGCCCGCTAATATTATTCGACGCTTTAGCGATGGCAAATTAGCGTTAATTGATTTTGGTGCGGTCAAGGAAATCCGATCGCTAATGACAACAGTGCAGGTACAGTCTGGCAGCTCGGTTGCAGTCGGCACGCCCGGATATATGCCTGGCGAGCAGGCTATAGGCAAGCCCCGCTTTAGTAGCGACATTTACGCTTTGGGCATGACGGCAGTGCAAGCTTTAACGGGTATGCCCCCAGAGCGTCTCAAGGAAGACATTACCACGGGCGAACTGGCATGGCGACAGCACGCCCAGGTAAGCGAGGCTACAGCAAAGGTAATTGACAAGATGGTGCGATCGCATTTTCGCGATCGCTATCAGTCCGCCAGCGAAGTTCTCAGCGACCTGGGACAAAAGGTATCTGAAACGGCGGTAGATAAGCCTCAGCCGTTTAGACTAGTGCCTATCCTGGCAGGTTTGGGCATCATCGGTACGGTAATTGGTATAAGTTTCGCTGCGCCTAGATTTGTGGCGCACAACATCCAGCCCACTCCTCCGGTTACCACAACCACCTCAGCCGCTCCTAACCCTACTCCCACAGTAACTGCACCTACTACTTCGCCCAAGGCCGATCCTGCGACCGATGCCATCATCGATCGCGGAGCAGATTTATGGAACAACCGCAAATATGCCGAAGCCCTGGTTGAGTTCGATCGAGCGATCGCGCTGAACGATAACTACGATCGCGCCTGGAGTTGGAGAGCTTCTGCTCTAAATTCCCTCAAACGCTATGAAGAGGCAATTAACGCCGCCGATCGCGCGACTGCTTTGAATGCCAGCAATGCCTATGCCTTATCCAATCGCGGCTTTGCCCTTGAAAAACTCAAGCGTTACGACGAAGCATTGGCAGCCTACGATCGAGCGGTAGAAATTAATCCTAATCTAGATTTTGCGTGGAAAGGGCGTAGTACCCAGCTTATTTCTCTAGAGCGTTATAACGAAGCGCTGGAGTCTGCCGATAAAGCGATTAGACTGAATGCCAAGGATGCCTATGCTCTTGTCAATCGCGGTTTTGCCCTCGAAAAACTGCAACGCCATGACGAGGCGCTGAAAACCTATGAGCTTGCTGTGGGGATCGCACCAAACGATGCTGTTGTAGTCGGCTACCGCGATCGCCTGGAGCAAAGGTTAAAAACTAAAGGCTAAAAACTAAAGGTTTTAAATGTTGTAAATTGAAATAAACGTCACTGACTATTATGATTGGCACTATACTTCGAGGACGCTACGCCATACTTCAACAACTAGGCACTGGCGGGTTTGGCGAAACCTATATTGCTGAAGATCGCGACTTACCTGGTTCGCCTAAGTGCGTAGTTAAGCGTTTAAAACCGCAGTCTGCAGATCCATTTGTCTTGCAGACGGCAAAACGCCTGTTCGATACCGAGGCAGCGGTGCTGTATCAACTGGGCAGCCACGACCAGATCCCCAGGCTGATGGCGCACTTTGAGGAAGATCGACAGTTTTATTTGGTACAAGAGTTTGTGGAGGGGCGAGACTTAAGCCAGGAGCTTTTACCAGGTGTCCGTTGGAGCGAGGGACAGGTGCTGGCATTTCTGCGAGATATCTTGGGGATTTTGGAATTCGTCCATCAGCAAAATGTGATTCACCGCGATATCAAACCCGCTAATATCATTCGCCGCTATAGAGACAGCAAATTAGCCCTAATTGATTTTGGCGCGGTGAAGGAAATCCGATCGCTGGTGACAACAATTCAGGCGCAGTCTGGCAACTCAGTTGCGGTCGGCACGCCCGGATATATGCCTGGCGAGCAAGCGGTGGGCAAGCCTCGCTTTAGTAGCGATATTTACGCTTTGGGCATGACAGCAGTACAAGCTTTAACAGGTATGCCCCCAGAGCATCTCAAGGAAGACATTACCACTGGTGAAGTGGCATGGCGACAGTACGCCCAGGTAAGCGAAGCAACTGCCAGGGTTATCGATAAGATGGTGCGATCGCATTTTCGAGATCGCTATCAGTCAGCGCGTGAGGTACTCAGCGACCTGGGACAGACGGTGGGAACAACGACAGTAGAGAGAACCCAACAACCCTTTAAGCTCGTACCTGTACTGGCAGGCTTGGGCATTATCGGCACTGTCATAGGTGCTGGTTTAGCCGCCCCTAGATTTTGGACGCAGGCCAACATCCAACCCCCCATTACGCCAGTTACAGCATCCCCTTCCCCTTCTCCTAACACTCCAGTTACTCCCGTTGCCGTCACCCCAACACCTACTCCCATATCTTCGCCGACTGCTCCACCAGTCAAGGCTGATGCTGCTACCGATGCCATCATCGATCGAGGTGCAGATCTGTGGGATAACCGGAAATACGCCGAAGCATTGGTTGAGTTTGATAAAGCGATCGCGATAAATGGTAATTACGATCGCGCCTGGAGTTGGAGAGCTTCGGCATTAAATTCCCTCAAACGCTATAACGAAGCATTGGAGGCGGCAGACAAGGCGATAAGCTTGAACCACAACAATGCCTACGCTTTATCCAATCGCGGCTTTGCGCTCGAAAAACTCATGCGTTATGACGAAGCGTTGGCAGCTTACGATCGAGCCGTAGAAATTAACCCCAATCTCGATTTTGCTTGGAAAGGACGTAGCGCTCAGCTTAATTTTCTAGAGCGCTATAACGAAGCGTTGGAAGCAGCGGATAAAGCGATTAGCCTGAATGCCAAGGATGCCTATACTTTTGCCAATCGCGGTTTCGCGCTCGAAAAACTGATGCGAGAAGATGAGGCGCTGGAGGCATACAAGCAAGCCGTGCGAATCGCTCCAAACGATGCTTTCCTAGCTGGTTACCGAGATCGCTTGGAACAAAGGTTAAAATCTAAGGGCTAAAATCTAGAACTCTTAAGGTGGTGCAGTGCCCACCTGCGTATGGGCGACGCTCGACTTAGCGATCGTCGCCATCAGCCTTTAAAAAAGCTGAAAGCTGACCGCTGAAAGTGATTTGCTGGTAAGCTATTGCTAAACATGAGCTAGTTGTTGGGAAACAAAAGACATGAAGCGACCGATCGCCATAGATTTGTTTGCTGGAGCAGGAGGGCTAAGCCTCGGATTTGAGCAAGCGGGATTTGATGTCGTCGCTGCGGTTGAAATCGATCCTATCCATGCCGCCATTCATCAGTTTAACTTCCCTGAATGCGTGGTAATTCCTCGTTCAGTTATTGGTTTGACTGGCAATGAGATTCGCAAAGCGGCCAGGATTGGTAATCGCAGAGTTGATGTCGTATTTGGTGGTGCACCGTGTCAAGGGTTTTCGCTCATGGGACAAAGAGCGCTTGACGATCCTCGCAATGCATTAGTCAGAGAGTTTGTGCGCATTGTCTCCGAACTCCAAGCTAGTTACTTTGTGTTTGAGAATGTCAAAGGGTTAACTATAGGAAAGCACCGTCAGTTTCTTGAAGAAATTATTACAGCTTTTGAGGAGATTGGATATAATATTCTCCTCCCTTGGCAAGTCCTTAATGCTTCTGGTTATGGAGTTCCACAAGATCGTCAACGTCTCATTTTGATGGGGGCACAAAAAGGGAAACAGCTTCCATCCTATCCAATTCCTACTACACGCGCAGCGGGTAGCACTAAAGGTGATCTACCTATGGGGCCATCCTGTTACGATGCATTATCTGACTTACCAGAAGCCGAAGAGTTTATTGCGTTGATTAACAGTGATGAAGTAAAGACTAATGCTTGGGGCAAGGCAAGCAAATATGCCCGCATAATGCGCTGTAATGATGAAGATGCCTGGAGTTATGGATACAAACGCAAATGGGACTCTAAACTTCTAACTTGTAGTATGAGGACTGAGCATACTCAAATTTCACGTTTGAGGTTTGCTAAAACTGAGCCAGGGAAAGTCGAACCTATATCAAGATTTTTCCGACTACCTAGCAACGGGGTATCAAATACACTACGGGCAGGTACAGATTCAGCGCGCGGGGCGTTTACGAGTCCAAGACCAATTCACTACGATCGTGCCCGTTGTATCACCGTGCGAGAGATGGCGCGCTTGCATAGCTTTCCTGACTGGTTTAGATTTCATGAGACTAAGTGGCATGGAGCTCGTCAAATTGGGAATGCTGTCCCCCCAGCTCTAGCTCGCGCTGTTGCAACTCAAATTATACAAGCAATGAATGTCAAGCCAGAACGTCCAGAACTCATATTAAAGCTAGGCGATCTGCCACTGTTGCGACTAGATATGTCCCAGGCATCGAGTTATTGGGATATTGTTGTACCAATTGCTAAGCGAGATCGTAAAAGCGGAGTAACGAAAAGGACACAGGAAGAAATAGAAATGAGCAGTATTAACGAGGCTGCATATGGCTAAACGCCTAGGGGAAAAGCAGTCAAGATATAAATCTCTAGTAAGCAAAGTTTTTCTAGATCGCTACAGAGAAGGTCTAACAGAGGTTCCTTTCATGCGTAGTGACTTGGAATCAGCGGCGCAGGATTTAGGGATTGAACTGCCTAAGAATATTGGAGATGCGTTGTACTCTATTCGTTATCGAACGCAGATGCCAGACGAAGTGTTAGCAACCCAGCCCGAGGGTAGGGAGTGGATTATAGAGGGCAAAGGAAAGGCAAGTTATGCGTTTAGTCTAGTTAGCATTAATCGTATCGTACCAAATGAGGCACTAGTAAAAATAAAGATTCCTGACGCAACTCCAGAGATAATTGGCGCTTATGCGCTTTCAGATGAACAAGCTTTGCTTGCTAAGGTTCGCTACAATCGATTAATCGATATCTTTCTCGGAATTACAGGTTACTCACTCCAAAACCATCTACGCACAACAGTTAAAAAAATAGGCCAGATTGAGATCGATGAAATCTATGTAGGAATTGATCGGCAGGGACGACAGTATATTTTACCAGTGCAGGCGAAGGGAGGGAACGATCAGCTATCAGCGGTGCAAACCAAGCAAGACATACATTGCTGTCAGCAAAAATTCTCAAATCTTATATGTCGTCCTATCTCTACACAATTTATGGCAGATGATGTAATTGCGATGTTTGAACTTACATTAGATGACGACCAAGTGAGGATTATTGATGAAAGACACTACAAATTGGTTCCAGCTAATCAAATTTCAACTGACGATCTAAAGTCCTACTGGCACAGAAATAATCCTCTTTAGACTAAATTTTGAGATCGTATTGGGTTATCCAAAAAGATTATAGAATCATTCTATCCAGCGTTATTACAGCTAGCTATAGTTGTCGCCACTAGGTTCGGGACGGAGTGCATGGATGGAACACCCCAGTGGCTCTAGGAGGAAACCCCAAGATCGCCCTGCCTCACCTGTGTGGCACAGCCCTTGTCTTAACAGATTTGTCTACAGCTATATAACTGCGGTCAAGGTGAATTGCTTTACAATAGTTAATAAAAACATGTACTTAGCCTTGCTCCTGCTTATTTGCTTATCTCTGTTTGCCTCACTGGTCGCGATCGCCATATTCAGCAAACGCTTGCAAGCCTCTATGGCTCAAGCCCCTAATCTAGCGCCCGTGGCGAGCGACGTACGCGATACCTCATCGATCGGCGTAGTCATCCCTGCCTATAACGAAGAAATTAATATTCGAGACTGCGTGCAGTCAGTTTTGCAGAGCGATCTAGCCGATCCTACCAAATTAGAGGTTTGGATTGCCGATGACGAGTCTCAAGATGCCACTGGCACGATCGCTCGGGAATTAGCGGCGATGGATGCAAGGGTCAAAGCGATCGCCGTACCCCCGCGTCCAAAGGATCGAGTATGGCGCGGCAAGAATTGGGCCTGCGCTAATGCAGCTCCCCATGTGACGAGCGAATATTTATTATTCATCGATGCGGATGTACGGCTAGAGCCAGGTGCGATCGCGGCGGCGATCGCTGAATCAAAAGCACATCAGAGCGATCTATTTAGCTGCGCGCCGGAAATGATTTGTGGTTGTTTTTCGGAGTGGCTGGTGCAACCAATTATGATGAGCATCCTGGCGGTTGGATTTAACTTTGAAGCGGTTAATGATGCCAGAGATCTAGAATCTGCCTTTGCGGCTGGCCCATTTATGCTATTTAAGCGGAATGCCTACGAAAAAATTGGCGGACACCGCGCGATTGCTGGCGAGCTAGTTGAGGATTTAGAACTCGCACGGTTAATCAAAAAGAGCGGTTTAAGATTGCGCTATATTCTGGGGTTGGGATTAATTAAAGTGCGGATGTATCAGTCATTTGCGGCGCTATGGGAAGGGTGGACCAAGAATTTCTATATGGGGTCGCAACGCAATCTGGGAGCAACGCTGTACTTCGCCTTAGCCATGACTTTGATATTTGTCATGCCCTGGTTAGGGTTAATCTCATCAACTATCGGTTATCTATTATCGGTTGATGACGCGAAGGGATTCTCACTCCTGGCGATCGCGATGTCATTAGTTGCGATCGGGTTGCAATATTATTTGCGTTCCAGTGCCGCTAGAAGCTTCAAACAACCTTTGCGTTACTGGTGGTTGGGGTGGCTGAGCGGTGCCCTCGTGGTGGCGATCGCGATCGCATCGGTTATTAAAACTGAAACGGGTTGGGGTTGGACGTGGCGGGGACGCTCTCTGGCAGTGCCGACCAAATAGAGCAAGCGATGCCATTCTTTCTTACAGGATTTCAGGCCGATGGTTCACAGCAAATTCTGTTACCCATCTGTTCTCATTGTACCTGCCTAAGTCCTGATTCTGGTGTAGAGAGTTGTGCAACCATTTCTGTACGCGACGAAACTCTAAGTTTACGAAACATTCGCTTCAAAGCCTGCTTGACAGAATTCTCGGTAATCCAAAGTTCATTCCCGATCTCTGCGTTGGTTCGCCCTGAAGCAACCAAGTTGGCAATCTGTAACTCACGCGGCGTTAATCGATGGGTACTAAACGGTTGGTGCGGAGGTTTTGAAGTTACGCTTTGTGCGAATCGCACGGTTGCAGTCCACGCGGATAGATGCAAACAAATAGCACTCAGATCGGCTAAATCTTGGGCATCAAAGGCAGGCATCGATCTTTCGCGGGTACATCCCACTGAACCAACGACTTGACCGCGCTCGACGATCGGTCCTGCCATCACATGCCAGTGATCCGGACGCGGACAGATTAATTTCCAAGTCTTGGGCGTGGTCACCAATCCTTCATGGACGGGAGTATGACGTTCTGCGATATAACGCGCCACAGGATTATGTTCCAAAGATAGGGCAAGGTTGAGAATGGGTTGAAACTTTCGATCGGCTTTTAGCCGATCGAAGAAAAAGATGCCCGAGCGCTTGGCAGCAAAGTACTCCCCAAGTTTTGGTGCAAGGTGCGATCGCAAATCATCCTCATCCTTTGCTTGATAAATTTCTTCAAATAACAGCTTCAAGGAAACGATCATAGTGGTGAAAAGAGTACTCGATCGAGTACTAGGCATGCTGGGTTGCTATCCCTAGTATAAGGATAGCTTCAGTTCCAATTGCTACAAGGAGATTAATTTATGACTGACTCACAAAAACACATCATTGGTTTGGTCTTTTATCCTGGCATGACATCACTGGACATTGTAGGTCCCCATCAAGTTTTTAGTGCGCTTCCCGGTGTCGAACTGCATCGGATCTGGAAAACGCTAGACCCGATTACATGCGATGACGGATTGGTAATTTTGCCGGATACCACCTTTGCAAATTGCCCGCCCCTGGACGTGATTTGTGTCGGTGGCGGTTTAGAGCAACGTTCAGTCGTAGACGATCCAGAGGTGCTGGAGTTTTTCCGCAAACAAGGCAGCACTGCCAAGTTTATTACTTCTGTGTGTGGCGGGTCGGAGTTTCTGGCGAAGGCAGGGCTGCTACAGGGTTATCGAGCAGCCACGCACTGGGGAATGCGCGAACAACTGATGGCAAATCTGGGTGTTGAGGTTGGTACCGAGCGCGTCGTTGTCGATCGCAATCGCATCACGGGTGGAGGCGTAACAGCCGGGATCGATTTTGGTTTAACGATCGCGAGTATCCTTTACGATGAGGAAACCGCCAAGATTGTGCAATTATTACTGGAGTACGATCCCGCTCCTCCGTTTGATGTCGGTTCGCCCGAAAAAGCGGGACCTGAGTTGGTCAAGAAAGCAGTGTTATTTATGCAGGGGTTGTCAAGTTTAGAACTTGCAAAATCAGCAAGCTGACATGACTATAACTTCGGAAACAGAAGGGGATGTTGCTGCTGCAAGCTGGGTAAAACTTGGGTTTTACGCGACTTCCATCCTCTTTAACGTTTGTCTAATTGCTCAGGTATTAACGGTTGGTGTTGCCTACTTCAGCGATCCGGCTTGGTGGACTGTTCACGTGTGGCTCGTGCGAGGGTATGGTGGCCTGTCGTTAATATTGCTGGCAGGGTCATTAATTGCTCCATTCTCAGACAGAGTTCGCTCGCTCGCCGCAAGTCTACCTGTGCTGCTTGGACTTCAGTTTTGCAGCATTCATCTCAAAACTTCGCTTCACTTAGAGGTACTTCATCCTCTGATTGGCTTCATATTATTCTATGTTTCCTCAAGCCTCGTACACCGTGTATCGCGTGAGTATATATAGCTATAGCCAATAGGCTTAGGACAGGGGGTGTGGGGCAGTGGTGTCAAGTTAAGGCATCCGCCCAGATGTCAAGGGAGTGCGCCTGAATCTGTCGCTGTCGTTTCCGCTTTGATTTAACCAGGCCAAAGGATTTGGCATAAGTGACCAGGAATGTTACAAGGTCGGTTGCACGACCTTGTTGACGAGCACGGGAAAAGTGATAGAAACTGCGGAACACCATTTCCACTGAAATGCATTCAAGGGGTTGGCGCAAGGCAACTGCGACTTGAGCGCAGAGATCCATCAGTAGCACGTAGAAGATCCAAGTACTATAAAGCTGAATTTTGACGCCATTGCTACCGCAGACCCACAAGTATGATAAACCTAACAATCGCTTCGTGAGCAAGAAGGCATCTTCAATCTGCCAACGCCGTCGATAGAGGTCGCAGACTTGTTGAGGGGAGAGGCGAGTCGGTTCCAGGACATTGGTAAGATAGGTGTACCAGGTTTTGCCCCACAAGACGGAGACCAAGCGCAGTGGATGGGTACAGGGATTAGAGCGATACTGTCCTAATTCGATCAGTTCATCGCGATAGAAATTGCCCTGACTCAGAACGCGAGTGACTTTGTAGGCGCTCTTTTGCCGCAAGCGGGTGACAAACCATTTCTGGGTTTCGGTGAATGTATCAAACCAGACGAAACTAAAAAACCCTAAGTCAAACACCAACAGCCCATCCACGGGCAATCGCTCCAACAGTTGCTGACTCCAGGTTTTATCATTGGCGTGTTCATCTGGGGTGTACCAAATCCCTAAAGGACGCAAACTCCAGGCATCCACCAACGCCATCATCTTACCCCCTAAGGGGAATTTCTGGTTGCGCAGGCGCTCCAGCTTCTTTGCTAACGCTTCGAGAACCGACCCATCTGCCATGGCCACGGTTGTAAAGCTTGCCTGTACCTGTCCCCATGCCTGCGGCACCAGCGCTGAATTTGCGGACACGGGCAACCGCATCAGTACTTGTTCCCACATCTGCACAAACAAAGCCGCAGGCAGCGTACGCAAGCGCTCTGACAGGGCTTGCTTCGTCACTCGCTTTGCCTCCACCCATAACAAGCCATCCTGTTCCAGCAAGCGCAGCACTTCACTTAGTCCGCCGATCTGTCGATACACTAGGCTCAACACGATCGCACACATCACGGGCAACGTTAACACTCGCTCGCGCAACTGTCGAGTTTTGTCTCGCACCGTTTTGAGATTAGCAAATGTCCCTGGACTCAACCAATCCCGCAGTCGCGCTTCTAACTCTTCATTGCTCGGCGCGGGCACGCTCACTCGTCGCCGCAAATCTGGATTCCCATATCGATGTTTTGCCTTCATAGGGGTAACCACAAATAGGTCTGATTTCAGCCTAAATCCGTTTGAGCTACCCCTTGACAATGACTATCTTTTCTTAACTTGACACCACTGGGGTGTGGGGGCGCAGCCCCCACACCCCCTGTCCTAACAGATCTGTCTACGGCTATAAAACATTGAGGTGAATGGCGAGCTATAGCGTTTTTCAATTGAGAACAGGTTTTATTGACGGGGTAAAAGGGGGCCACCCCTTCTTGGGGGCATTGCCCCCAAACCCCCTTCTCGTTTTCATCTGAAAACCGCTATATGCATGATGGCAATGGAATTGCGATCGTAAACTAGAAGAAGCATAGATACTGTATAAGGCAGTCTTTGAGCGAATTCGCCATATGGGTTATGAGCCTTTACACCATAAATACCGCCCGCAAACCTTTGCCGATCTGGTTGGGCAAGAAGCGATCGCCACGATCCTAACCAATGCGATCGAAACACAGCGCATTGCGCCTGCCTATTTGTTAACTGGGGCTAGAGGCACGGGCAAAACCTCCACCGCTCGGATTATGGCAAAATCGTTGAATTGTCTCAGTTATGATGCGCCCACCCCCACACCTTGCGGTCAATGCGAACTATGCCGCAGCGTAACCATCGGTAATGCCCTCGATATTACCGAAATTGATGCCGCCAGCAATACAGGCGTTGATAATATTCGCGAGTTGATCGAACGCGCCCAATTTGCCCCAGTTCAGGCTAGGTATAAAGTTTATGCAATTGACGAGTGTCATATGCTTAGCACGGCAGCATTTAATGCTTTACTCAAAACTTTAGAAGAACCACCCGATCGCGTTGTTTTTATCCTCGCCACCACCGATCCGCAAAGAGTATTACCTACGATTATTTCGCGTTGCCAAAGATTTGACTTCCGGCGCATACCACTTGGGGCAATGGTGGGACATCTGCAAAAGATTGCCGATCTCGAACGCATTGCCATTAATCCCGAAGCGATTACTCTGGTAGCACAGATCGCTCAGGGAGGTTTGAGAGATGCGGAAAGCCTCCTCGATCAGCTCAGTCTCACTGAAGGTGAAATTACAACCGAGGCGGTATGGGATTTAGTCGGCACCGTTCCAGAACGAGATCTGTTAACGCTGCTAGAAGCAATCGCTCAGGATAACTCTATCCAGGTGCTGGAACAATCCAGGCAAGTAATGGATCGAGGTCGCGAGCCATTAATCGTATTGCAGAGTTTGGCAGGAATGTATCGCGATTTATTGATTGCCAAAACTGCCAGCGATCGCCGCGATCTGGTCGCTCTCACCGCCGCCAGTTGGGATAGATTGCAACAACTCGCAGCGATATTTCCCATTTCTAATATTTTGGCTGGACAACAGCATTTACGCAGCGCCGAAGTACAGGTTAAAAATACCACTCAGCCGAGATTATGGTTGGAAGTAACTTTATTAGGTCTTTTACCATCAGCACGTGCGGTCGCAAGCGATTCTAGTAACTCTAAAGCGATCGCGCTACCATCCCCCCCATCAGGGCAGGCACAGAAAGGGCAGACACAAGACTCTGCCCCTGCAGCAAACCATCCCCCCGAAAACCAATCCCCGATCCCCAACTCCCAACCCCCAGTACTCCAACCTCCAACCCCCGCTCCCACATCAAAAGTCGATGCGGTCAATTCCGAGCGTGCCAGCAGTGCAGAGATTCCCCAAACGGATTCCGAGCCACCAGTATCCATATCGCCAGATTCCACGGCTGCCATCCCCGCTAGCCAGACCGAGACTGAAGAACCTCTACCTCTCGCTCCCGATCTAGAAGCCCTATGGCAGGAACTGATGCTCGCCTTACCCCCTGCGCCCAGGGGGTTGCTGGCCGAACATGGCAAATTTATCGAAGTAACCGAAACCAAAGTCAGAATCGGATTAAAAAACATCACATTTAAGAATATCGCAGAGACCAAACGCGATGACGTTACCAAATCCTGCGAAAAAGTGTTTAACCGCCCCATACAGGTAGTATTTGAAGCGATTGGAGCCAAAGCGATCGCCAGGAAAACCATGCCCGCCTCCCCCTCTGCAACGCCCGCTAACCCACCACCCCCATCGTCCCCATCAGGGCAGGTACAGAGAGAACGGGCACAGGGAGGGCAGGCACAAGGCACTGCCCCTACGCCCTTACGTCCACCAACCCCCAATAATCCTCCCAATAATCTAAATCCCAACCAAACCCCAGCCCCCAGCCCCCAGCCCCCAGCCAATCCTCAACCAACCTCCTTCACGCTAAAATCCCCCGAGGAACGAGCCATTCAAAATATTGCCGAATTTTTTGGCGGACAGATTATCGACCTTGACAGCGAGCCGGATGCAGGGAGTAAAGCATAATGCCGAAGTTACTGGCAGGTATGAGCTAAGATACTTAGCAGTCAACCTTTGTTGTTATGATTTCTACACTCTTAGATAACCGCTACCAAATTATTCGAGTATTGGGTACGGGTGGCTTTGGTGAGACTTTTTTAGCTGAGGACACCAAAATGCCCTCCAGTCGCTATTGCGCGATCAAGCAACTGAGAGCGATCGCCGATAATCCCCAGGTATATCAACTACTTCAGCAGAGATTTTTACGCGAAGCAGCCGTGCTGGAAGAGTTAGGTGAAGGTTGCAGCCAAATTCCCTGCTTATATGCCTACTTTACTGAGAACGAACAGTTCTACCTGGTGCAGGAATGGATTGAGGGGCAAACTTTGTTGGAAAAAGTAAAGTCTGAGGGCAGACAGAGTGAAGATTTCACGCGACAAATCCTGATTGACATTCTGCATATTTTGAACTACATCCACAGTCGTGGGATCATCCACCGCGATATCAAACCAGATAACATTATTCTACGCAACTGCGATCGCCAGCCAGTTTTGATCGACTTTGGAGCCGTGAAAGAAACTGTGGGTGGGGGAGCAATACCTCACGCGACAAAATCAATTATTATTGGTACGCCTGGATTTATGTCTTCAGAACAGTCGATGGGCAGACCGACCTTCGCCAGCGATCTCTACGGTCTGGGCATGACTGGCATTTACCTGCTTACAGGTAAAATGCCGAGGGATTTAACTACCGACCCTGAAACTGCCGAAATTGTCTGGCGGGGGCAAGCACCTGGCATCAGCGAGTCACTAGCGCGAATATTGGAGAAAGCCGTGCAGTTTTATCCTCGCGATCGCTATGGGAATGCCAAAACCATGCTGAGCGATTTGGAAAATGCTAGCGAGCCTGGCTTTGTGCCCTTACCTTCACAGGTGCCAACTATGGCAATACCGATTTCAAGGAAGAGCCAGAGTACTGGTGTGGCATCGCGTCAATTTACGCCAAAGCTATTAGTGGCTCAATCCGCATCCAGTCCCGTACCGAGTAGAGCTAGAAGATCTAAGCAGAAAATCGCGATCGCCACTTTTCTCAGTTTAGGCATCCTGTTTGGTATTGGTGCGGCGATCGTCCTGCCGTTTCTGAGAACGCTCCAAACATCAAATCCTATCGCTCAGCAAAATCCTACAATAAAACCAGTCAAGCCCATTGCGATCGCGCCTACTTCTTTCTATTTCCTCGCTGATTCTGCCTATGCGGACGAGAGCAGTGCCAAGCGCCATGTCGAAGCTCTGAAAGCGGACGGATTCGATCGAGCTGGAATATTTAAGTTATCCGATTATCCCAATTTAAAACGGGGAAAAGCAAATACTCAGGTATACGTGGCGAAATTCCAAGATCGAGATAGCTGTATCGCGCAATTGGAACTTTACGTCACTCGTCATCCTAACGCTTACTGTGCCCTGGCCAGTACCGATCCTACCAGACCGATTGAGAAAGTAGCAGGTAGTTCGGTGCTGCCCCCCAAACCAGAGCCAGTTATAGCTCAAGCAAGTACATCTCCCGAGCAGGCAGTGCGAGAATACTACGATCTGATTAACCGACAAAACTACGCGATCGCGTGGGAGAGGTTGTCACCTGGCTTTCAACAAGCGAGGGCAAAACATGGATTTAAAGGTTCTTATCTATCCTGGTGGGGTGAAATAGAAAGAGTGGAAGTCAGTGATGCCAGCCTGGTGTCTCGCGGCGCGGATCTGGCAAAAGTGAATGCCGAACTGACTTATTACAAGAAAAACGGCGATATCATCCCCGAATCTCTGCAAATCTTTTTACGATGGGATACATCTCATGGTTGGCTATTTGATGATACAAGAGTAAGATAATCTAGCGCTCGGCAACTGACTATTAGCAGTCTGTTTCCCCAAAATTGCATCAACCGGAGAAAACTAATGGAATCACAGATAAAACTATTGCTTTGGCAATAATAGGAATCGAAATTCGCATTGCCCACTACCCTCCCTATACCTCCAAGTACAATCCCATTGAGTACCGCTTATTTCCCCATCTCTCTCGTGTGTGTCAAGGTGCGATCTTTGAGAGTGTCCAGACTGTTCAAGACTTAATGGCAAAAGCAACTACTCGCACAGGACTGAATGTATTTACGACCATACTCGACAAGAGCTATCAAACGGGGCGAAAAGTGGCTGAAGACTTCAAATCCAACATGAAGATTGTCTTTGATGAATTCTTGCCGCAATGGAATTATACGGCAAAGCCAGAATTACAAGTTATTTAATCCACGTTCCTAAGCAACCGCCCTGCCAGTAGCGTTATCGTCAACACCCACCGCTAGGGTGTAGCGCTTGCCCTGCCAGTGCCATCGCAGTCGTAACCTGCCTTCGTGGTTTTCTATAGTTACCTTCATTTCGGGGTAATTTTCGGGGTAATTTTACTAACCCAAACAACCCTTAAAAGCCTATTTTCGTTAGCTTATTGACAGCAAAAACGACCTTCAAGAGTTCTTTGCAACTCCCAAAAGTCTTATCTGTAAACGGTTCCCCAACCGATGGAGCTAAGCGGATTCGAACCGCTGACCCTCTCAATGCCATTGAGATGCGCTACCAACTGCGCTATAGCCCCAATTAAACCAGCTTATGTACGATCTCATAAATCTGGTATTTGTGTCAAACTTTTATTTATATTTGACGTACTGTAGTATTTTTTCCTATATCTGTGGTTAGAATGGTAATATAAAGTCAGCACTAACCTAGGAGTTAAGGTCGCGTGATCGTCACACCTCTCCGCCCAGTAGGGCAAACATGGAGTACTCTCAGTTTTGCTTCCACTCTATACCTAAAACCAGTTCTCGATCTCTTACTTGCTGAAGTCCCCCAAATTTGGCAAGCGGAGCTCCGCCTAGGGCTACAAGAAGCCCTTGTTAATGCAGCTAAGCACGGAAATCACCTCGATCCTGCTAAGCAGGTAATCGTGAAGTTTTCAATTGTAGCTCAGCAGTATTGGTGGGTTATTACCGATCAAGGATCTGAATGCGGCTGTTATGAAGTTGTTAACACTGAGTATTCCGAGGTTCCCTGTTTTGAATCTGAGTGCGGTCGAGGCTTTTATATCTTGCGGCAGATATTCGATCGCGTGCAATGGGACAATTCCATGCACGAACTACAATTGTGCAAGCAAATACCCCGCTATAGCGCTCCGACTATTTGTTAATAGTTTGCGCCCATGAATTTCGTTAGTGGGCGCTAGCGAGTAAATTCGCGTCGGCAAAAGCAAAGCCTGCCTCCGCAGGCTATATATACCAAGGATTCTGGCCATCCGCACAGGCGATTTTCTTTCTTGTAGCTGCGATTGCTCTTCGAGAAGCCGCTTTGCATGCCTCTAAAATAATAGCAATTGGAACGGTAACCACGACAGATCGAACGGGCTGAAGGGGTAGAGCCTCTTCGCGGGGGCGCTGCCTCCACCCCCCATCCATAACCACAACAATTTAAATTGGCATAAGCTAGGTTGTCGCGATCGCTTTGTAGGGGATTATTCCAACCTTGAATTAAATTGGTAGAGATCGTCTTTAGTAATTTTTGCTAAGTTTAAGATAGGATTATGAAAATACTTAAAGCAACTTTAAGTATTCTATAATAATTTATTTTTCACTAGAAGCTAATACATGAGCCCTGTTGCCTGTCTGACTGATGTAAGTGCTTGGATGCCAGCTTGGCTAAGGGAATGTTGGGAAAAAGTAGAAGCTAGCGACCCAGAGGCTTTGGAGAATAGTGGGTTGGTCTGTCGGGCTTTCCATTTTGCCCACCAACTGCATGAAGGACAGTGTCGCGCTTCCGGCGAACCGTATATCATGCACCCCATTGAGGTCGCTACCATATTACGCAATCTGGGGGGGAGCGAGGCCACGATCGCTGCTGGGTTTCTGCACGATGTAGTTGAAGACACAATTGTTACTGCTGACGAAATAGAGGCAAAATTTGGCTCAGAAGTACGTCAATTGGTCGAAGGGGTGACCAAGCTCTCTAAATTTAACTTTGAAAGCAAAACTGAGCGTCAAGCCGAAAATTTTCGCCGCATGTTCCTCGCCATGGCGCAGGATATTCGCGTCATTGTGGTGAAACTGGCAGATCGCCTGCATAATATGCGAACGCTAGAATACCTCAAGCCCGAAAAACAGATAACGATTGCCCGTGAGACCAGAGATATATTTACGCCTTTAGCAAACCGCTTGGGGATTTGGCAGATTAAGTGGGAAATGGAGGACTTGGCATTTAAATACCTCGAACCCGAGCAATATCGGCAAATGCAGAGCTTAGTATCGCAAACGCGTAGCAGTCGCGAAGATCAAATTGAGCGGGTAATTGAGGCTCTGCGATCGCGGCTCAACCAGGCTGGTTTCTGTGATTTTGAAATTAGCGGCAGACCAAAGCATTTGTATAGCATCTATAAGAAGATGCAGCACCAGCAAAAGGGATACGACGAGATCTACGATGTATCGGCAGTCAGGATTATTGTCAATACCAATGAGGAATGCTACAGGGTATTAGCGATCGCCCATGATTGCTTCCGCCCAATTCCAGGGCGCTTTAAGGATTATATTGGCTTGCCAAAGCCCAATCGCTATCAATCTTTACACACCACGGTGATTGAAAGCAACGGTCAGCCTCTAGAAGTACAGATTCGCACTTGGGAAATGCACCACATTGCGGAGTACGGCATTGCGGCACACTGGAAATATAAAGAAACCAATTCCAGCCAACCGGGAATCAAGAGCGAGGATGAAAAGTTTGGCTGGCTGCGGCAGCTAGTGGACTGGCAACGAGAGCTTAAAGACGACCAGGAATACATTGACTCCCTCAAAGAAAACCTATTTGATAGTGAGGTTTATGTATTTAGTCCTAAAGGCGATGTTTATTGTTTGCCACGAGGTGCTACGCCCGTAGACTTTGCTTATCGCGTCCATACGGAAGTAGGCAATCATTGTGCGGGTGCGTTGGTAAACAACCGCATGGTACCCCTGGATCGTCAGCTACACAATGGCGATATTGTCACGATCCTGCGTCAAAATAACGCTCATCCCAGCCTGGACTGGATTAATTTTGTCGCGACCAGTAGCGCCAGAAATCGCATCCGGCAGTGGTTTAAGCGATCGCACCGCGATGAAAATATCGCACGGGCGCGAATGATGCTGGAAAAGGCGCTGGGCAAGAACAGTCTAGAGGCTTTGATTAAGTCCGAGCAAATGCTGAAAGTGGCGGAGCGCTGTAACTATCACAGCGTCGATGATATGCTCGCAGCGCTGGGGTATGGCGAAATTTCGCTCAACATGGTCGTCAATAAACTGCGTGAAAATCAAGTTGCCAGCAATCTTACCGTTAAGCTCCCAAATCAACCATTAGCAGTTAGTTCTAAGGCTCCCATTCTGGGCATTGATGGTATGTTGCATCACATCGCGGGCTGTTGCAAGCCTCTGCCCGGCGAGCCAATTATTGGTGTGGTCACCCTGGGTGGTAGTAGGGGAATTTCCGTGCATCGTCAGGACTGTAGCAATCTCGATACTATCCCCGGCGATCGCCTCATTCCCGTGAATTGGAATAACGAGGAAAATGACAACCGACCGCTCACCTATCCAGTCGATATCCAGGTGGAAACTATAGATCGAGTGGGAGTACTCAAGGATATTCTGACTCGTTTGTCTGACAACAAAGTGAACGTGCGTCAGGCTCAGGTAGAAACTCAACCTGGTAAAGCCGCTTTAATCAATCTCAGCGTTGATGTTAGGGATCGCCAACAGTTTGAGAAAATTTGCAGTCAAATTACTAAAATGGGCGATATTCTCTCCGTGCGTCGCTTGATTCAATCAGACAATTGATGATGAATGCAAGGACATACACTAAGCTAGCAAGACGGTACGACCTGATTTATCTAGGTATCTTCACATTTGGTTCGGTTGACTATGCGATCTGCGATCTTGATTTTATAGCTATAGCCAATAGGCTTAGGACGGGGTGCAGCCCCCCACACCCCCTGTCCTAACAGATCTGTCTACAGCTATATTAGGTTCGTATGGGGATTCTAGTATTACAGAGATCTCCGGGACGGGTTTACAGTCGTCCGTGTTGGCAGGAGTCAGTAAATTTATTAGCAGACCTGAACACGGCGAAAATGTCTTTATATTTATTTAAGGCGATCGCAGCTTGCACTCAGTGCTTCCAGAATCGTTGGCTGGTAAGATCCAATGCAGTTTAGGCGATCGCTAAAACATCCAGGGGCATGGAGAAATAACGTAAATTTGTAGGTAAGACAGGATCATGGGCAAACCAACAGGCTTTATTGAATATCTACGGGAAGTAGCAGCAGAACTTTCACCACGCGATCGCATCCGTAACTGGGATGAATTTCACCTGCCGATGCCAGAAGAAAACCTGCGCAATCAGGGCGCTCGTTGCATGGACTGCGGTACGCCATTTTGTCATACGGGTACGCTCATCAGCGGTATGGCCAGCGGTTGCCCGATCAATAACCTCATCCCCGAATGGAACGACCTTGTCTATCGCGGACTGTGGCGCGAAGCGCTGGAGCGGCTGCACAAAACCAACAACTTCCCCGAGTTCACCGGACGAGTCTGTCCTGCTCCTTGTGAAGGCTCCTGCGTTCTGGGTATCCATAACCCACCCGTGACGATTAAGAACATCGAACATTCAATTATTGACAAAGGTTGGGAAGAAGGCTGGGTAGTTGCCGAACCACCCGCCAAACGAACTGGCAAAAAAGTCGCGATCGTAGGTTCTGGCCCTGCGGGATTGTGTGCCGCCGCTCAACTTAACAAAGCCGGACATTGGGTTACAGTCATTGAACGTGAAGATCGCCCTGGCGGTCTTCTGATGTACGGCATTCCCAACATGAAGTTAGATAAAAAAAAGGTTGTCATGCGTCGCCTTGAAATCCTGGAGAAAGAAGGCGTAAAGTTTGAATGCGGCATCGAAGTTGGGAAGGATTTGCCCGTTGCCAAATTAATGAAAGAATTTGATGCGATCGTGTTATGTACTGGCGCTACCAAACCGCGTGACTTGCCGATTGAAGGGAGGCAACTGCACGGTATTCACTTCGCGATGGATTTTCTCACGGCAAATACAAAATCACTATTGGATTCCAAACCCAGGCAGGATTTCATTTCCGCTCAAGATAAGGATGTGGTAATTATTGGCGGTGGCGATACTGGCACGGATTGCGTGGGAACTTCAATTCGTCATGGTTGTCGCAGTCTCGCGCAACTGGAGATCATGCCACGACCGCCGATGGAACGGGCAGCAGATAACCCCTGGCCGGAGTGGCCGAAGGTCTATAAGCTCGATTACGGTCAGGAGGAAGCTGCTGCTCAGTTTGGCGCTGACCCGCGCTCCTACGTTACCACAGCAACTAAGTTTGAAGGTGATGCCGATGGTAACGTTGCCGCAGTCCATACTATTCAGGTCAAATGGGAAAAAAATGAGAACGGTCAGTTTGTCCCGCAACACGTACCAGGCACCGAGAAAGTTCTACCAGCGCAACTCGTCCTTCTAGCAATGGGATTTCTCGGCCCCGAACAACCGCTACTTGATGCGCTCAATATCGAACGCGATCGGCGCACTAATGTCAAAGCTGAATATGGTAAATATGCTACCAATATTCCTGGTGTTTTTGCTGCGGGCGATTGTCGTCGAGGTCAGAGTTTAGTAGTTTGGGCTTTTAATGAAGGACGCGGTGCGGCACGCGAATGCGATTTATACCTGATGGGCAGTACCGATCTACCTTATTGAGAAAGCTCGCTTAATAGAATTTAATGCCTAGACGCAAAAAACCTCTGTAAAAACTGTCAGAATGGCTACACTAGATATAGATTCCTGAAATTTAGACATAAGGAAACTTCCATGCAGATTTCACCTCAAACTGCCTACGATAATCTCTCGTTGTTAGACAGCGTAGACGTATCCCAAAGTGCCTTTTATCGTCAATTAGCCCAGGAAGTGCTGGCCGATCCCGATATTAGTCTTTCCTGGCGGCAGGCGATCGCAGATCGCCTGAATCGGGCAAATCATCAGCTAGCTCACCGGCCAGCAACTGACGAAGACAGTTATTGACTCATCTGGCAAATGAGTAAAAAAACTTAGACAATCTCAACTAAAGTTTATATAATGGGAGGAAGAAAGTACTATTTCAAGTCCATGTTCGTGGCTGAAATGAGTCAAGATTGTCAGCCTAGTTAAATTGCGATCTAAACTTTACCCCTTAACAATTCCGTCAAGGGATGTATTGTTGCGACCATTGAAGCAAATCTAGGATGGAAATCGCCATTAACTTTCATAAAACCCTTAAATTTGCCAGATTCGGGAGTTTGCAACTATGTCTACAGAAACTATAGAACGTACTTCAACCACCCGTAAAATTGCACCGCGCTATCGAGTACTGCTGCATAATGACGACTTTAACTCGATGGAGTATGTGGTGCAAACGCTCATGCAAGTGGTAAACGGCATGACGCAGCCACAAGCAGTGGACATTATGATGGAGGCACATACCAACAATTGCGCCCTGGTGATTACCTGCGTGATGGAACACGCCGAGTTTTATTGTGAAGGGCTGCAAAGCAAAGGGCTGATCAGTACGATCGAACCAGAATCGTGAACGTTACTAAAATAGCCAGCTATGCAGCCCCAGCCCGACTGGGGCTATTTTTGGGCACTTTATTAACGATCTGGTTGCCGATCGCTGCCCCCCTTTATCTAATCTGGGGCGAACCCACTGGCACGGGTTTGGCCATCCTGTTGTATATCGAATTCATTGCCCTGATCTGGTGGTGGGGCAGAAATGTCGAGCAAAAGGCGCGCCCCTATGCCTATTACGGACTGGTATTTAGCTGGCAAAACTGGCAGGAATGCGCGATCGGTATTGGCTTGGGCGGAGCGAGTTTGAGCTTGCTGATGTTGCTAGAGTTAGGTTTGGGATGGTTCAGTTGGCGAACTGGAGCAGACTGGCAGCACGCGATCTTACCTGGGCTACTCACGAGCATGGGCGTGGGCTTTGCCGAAGAGCTACTGTTTCGGGGTTGGTTGCTAACGGAATTAGAGAAGGACTATGGCAACGGGCGATCGCTTGTCCTTAACAGCAGTATCTTTGCCCTACTGCATCTAAATTTTGCCAAGTTGGTAGAAAGCTTCGCAGTCATGGGCACACAGCTCCCAGGATTACTTCTACTAGGCATGGATCTAGTCTGGGCAAGGCGATCGCGATTCGGCAGGCTGGGGCTGGCGATCGGTCTGCACGGCGGACTCGTGTGGGTATACTACGTTATCAACACTACAAAACTATTGGTACCGACTAAAGCGGTTCCAGAATGGGTGACTGGTATTGGCGGCAACCCGATTGCTGGCATGATGGGAATATTGTTTTTAGGGGCGATCGCATTTATCCTAAACATTCTAAAGAGAGCATAGGACTTTTAGCGTAAGATATTTAAGTTGGGCTCTAGTTGCTTCGTCTCCATGACTGTTACTAAACTGACGATCGCCGACAAACAGGAAATAGTGCGCTTGTATTGCGAAACCGAGACAACTACAACTCAGTTGTCGGAGCAGTATGGTATAAGTGCAAGTACAGTATTGAGGCTATTGCAGGAGTTTTTAGCCCCAGAGGAATACAAACAGTTGGTTAAGCAAAAACAGTCAAGATCGAAGCGAGTTATGAAAGGGCACAATTCTATAGAAGAAACCAGTCAACTGAACTTGATCGACTCAGATCTGGAGCTTATGCCCATCTATGAAGATTTACCAACCCGAGCAGCCGATTTAGATTCCGAGCGTGCCAGTACAGTAGCGAGTAGCTTAATACCAAGCGATATAGCAGATATAGAAAATATTGCGCCAGATGAATTAGCAGCAGAACTAGTTGGCGATGAGTTTGATGATGAGTCAGAGCTGCTTGATGAAGATGATGAAGACGAAGAGGAAGATGAAGATAGTGCTGAGCTAGGTGATATCACTGCTGTTCTAGACAGCGCTCATGTCAAAATCGATCCTAATCTCACTATTGCAATTCTGCCACTGGTAGAGGCAGATTTGCCCGATACCTGCTATATCGTGATTGATAAAGCCTCAGAAATTGTTGCCAGACCGTTACAAGATTTTCGGGATCTGGGCAAAATACCGCCCCACGAGCAACAGGCACTGACAGTTCCAGTATTTGATAACCATCGTATTGCCCGCAGGTTTTCCAGCCATAACCAGCGTGTAGTTAAGTTCCCTAGCGATTTAATTTACAGTACCCATAACAGATTAGCCCAGAAGGGGATTACACGAATGTTGTTTGACGGTCAAGTGTTTGCTTTGTAAAAGCTTGAGTAAAAGTTCCGGTAACAATTTTGCGAGAAATGTAAAAACCTCTCAAATTGCCAGACAACCGGCTGTTTGCGATCGCTAGATTCTTTGAACCACATAATACTGGCCCCCGACAATATGACTACCATGTCTACCTTGAGTCTATCCCCTGCCCAGCAAAAATTTTGGTATGTTTCTCGAATCCCTGACTCGGAATTAACGATCGCTCATTTAGTGGAGGCAGGTTTGGCAATATCTTGGGAAGAGTACCCAAACATCGATCTGTCTAGCTATCGTGAAGTGCTCGATCGCATGGCAGCAGATCTACAGCTAAGGATAAAAAGCATAAACTATCCTTTAAAAGCGATCGGTGAAATTAATCGCTATTTATTTGAAGAACAAAATTTCAGGGGCAATGAAAATAACTACTACGATCCGCGCAATAGCTTTTTGACAGATGTGATCTCTCGTCGCCTGGGCATTCCAATTACGCTGTCGATCGTGTACATGGCAATCGGCGATCGCATTGGTTTTCCCTTCGAAGGCGTGAGTCTACCAGGACATTTTATTATTCGACCGCAGCGTTCTGATATTGAAGTATTCATAGACCCCTTTAACAAAGGTGAGATTCTCTTTAAAGAGGACTGTGCCGCCAAGATAGCTCAAATTTACGGACAGCAGGCGGAACTGAGGCCGGAGTATCTCGAGACGGTGGGCGTGCGCCACATTTTAGAAAGGATGCTGATGAATCTCAAGCTGATCTATCTCAATCAGCAAAAGTTCCATAAAGCGTTAGCTGTGGTGGAAAAAATCCTCATGTTATGGCCGAACGAATCAAGTCAGGTACGGGATCACGGTCTATTGTGCTATCAGTTAGAGCGCTATGTCGAAGCCCGTAGCGATCTGGAGACCTATATAGCTCTCAGCCCCCACGCCCAAGACTCTCAACTGATTCAAGCCCTAATTGATGAGATGAAGCAACTGTAAAACTAAGAACTCATCTTTTAAATTTGTCGGCATCAGCCTGAAAAGCAGGACAATAACCGTCGGCATTCACCCGCAACCAGCGCAAAGGCGATTCTCGATTTTGGCAATGTTGGTCTCTGTAGAAGCGACAGTTAACGCACGATCGTACGCTAGAAGTTGCGGATAAAGTTTCCGCATTTAGTAACTCGCGTTGACTAATACCTCGAATCACCAGGTTATCTCCCTGCCACTTTGCTTCCACCAGACCTGTATCTGCGAAATTGAGCCAACGTCGATCTTCCGTAATTTCAATAGGTAAAGTCAGCATCACAGTAGAATCTAATTCCGCCAGCTCGCCTTCATAGGGAGAGAGAACTTCAGCATCTTTGCGATCGCTCCCCGCGACCGCAGCATTTAGACTGCTACCAACAGGAAGTTCTATTTTTTTGCCCGCAGAGGCGCAATGCACGTGGTAGCGGTTACTTAATTCTTCTAGATTCGCTAAATCTGAAAGGCGACTGGGGCTGCCGTGTACGAATACTACATGCTGCGGTTTGAGATTATGGATTAGTTGAGCCGTACCAGCAACATCACTATGTTCCGCTAGTAGATATGTTTGATAGATAATGCGATCTGTTTCCAAATCTACCCGTAGTGGCATCATATACTCCTCATCCGCGCAGTCAAGGACTAGCCATTGGTGTGGGGTAGATTGCAGCCAGCTATACCAATCCGTATCGCGATCGGCAAGAACAACGCTTGGCTTACCAAGATCTGTAAGATTGGTGCTGGCCAGGTGCCCGATGCGAGGGCGCACTTTGTAATCCCAAAATAGCGACTGATGCTGGGCAAAATTCTGCACGGAATTGGGCAAATAGTCCAGAATTTCTAAATATCGATCGCACCCTAGCCCCACCTGGTTGTCAACCCAAATATCGATATCTTTACCCGTGAATTGATGGTGACTGCGCAACAGCATTAGTATTTCCTGCCCCAACCCTAGTTTTGGCACGGGTAACAGGACAGAGCGCTCCGCCGCGAGCGCCTGCAAAATTGTGGCAACTAACAGATTTTCCTGTTTGCGTCGATGTGGATGCCGATCTACTCCGAAACTCCCCTCAACGATTAAGACATCCGGCATTAGACCGCGAAAATGCTCTATCGACAGTCCCTCCGTTAAGCGCGAATTAGACAGGAAAAAGTCGCCCGTGTACAGGATCGTGTATTTGCGATCGGAGGCTTCATAACTCAGCAAAAAACTAGCCGCACCGGGCAAATGACCGGAAGGCAAAATTTGCACGAACAGGTCGGGTTGAATTTGATAGGGTATGCCCCAAGCTAGAGGAACGAGAAATTCATCTGTGGGTAAATACGGTGCCGACCAGATTAAAGGTAGTAATTTGGCAGTAACCTCACTGGTGTAGATGGGCATTTCAGGCGCGATCGCATGCAAGCTTGGGATGCTGCGCCCGTGATCGTTATGGGCATGACTGCACATCAGTCCAGCCCAGCGGACGCTTTTATTCACTGCAATTAGATCGCGAAGATCCTTTAGCCCGCAATCCAGCAGCAGCCAGTATGGCCCTAACCGCACTTGCAAGCATATACCTTCACTATGCTGCCCCACCCCAAAGGGTAGACATTCTAACTCAGCCACGCATTTTGGGTATTGACGCAATACCTTAGAGCTTCATCTTAAATAATTTAATAATTAAGACCAAAACATTATACACGGGGGATTGCAGCATGTTTGCAAACCATTTATCGATCCCCAATCGATCCCCGATTTTACTTAACTATACCTCAGGGGTGATTTTTCACCCCTTTCGATCGCCTACCCTTTTAGAGAACCAAAGTAACTTTTACCTAGCAATAACTGAAGCATTTCATGGGTACTATAGCAATGATATGGGTGGCCTCAATTGGCTCTCTTTTGCCCATAAACCTTAATACGATTACATCTATTTCTTCGATCTCCTCACTAAAGTCCGCACCTGTAATCGCTAACAATATCAGCAAAATCGCGCTTGCAATTAATGAGGTTAACCCTCAAAAAATCTTTAACAAACATGCAGTTAGGGTAACTCCAACCACATTTAATGATTGGAATATTTGGGTAAATAACAAACTGATAATCAAGCTCAAAAATCCCGTAGAAGCAGGCATAATTGCTGCTCAGATCGATAAATTATTAAAGCTCCCGAACTTCGATCCCGATCGGATTCAACCCTTGCAAGAGGATGGAAAAGATGTGGTTCAGATAGCTAAGATCGGCAAGAAAGGTTTACTCAAATTTCCAAGTAAATTAGATATTTCAGGTGCGCAGCTAATTAAATTTGTAAATAACCTGCGTGTTGCTACTGGTGCAGAACCATTGCAGCTATTTGAAGTCCATGGTAGGGTCTACGAGCTTGCTTATACCAGTCAGAGAATAAAGGGTTTAGCTTCCTGGTACGGCCCATATTTTCACGGACGCATGACAGCAAATGGCGAAATATTCGATCAGCACGAGCTGACTGCAGCGCACAAAAGCTTACCGTTTAATACCCGTTTAAAGGTAACCAATCTGGATAATGGCAGATCTGTAATTGTTCGCATTAACGATCGCGGGCCATATTATGGCGATCGCATGTTAGATCTTTCAATGGCAGCCGCCGAAGAGATCGGCTCCCATAGCAGCGGAGTTGTACGGATCGAAGCTGTTGTATTGGCACAAAACTAATCGGTGTTAAAATTGTCCCTAGTAAATTAAGTACTTATACTTTTATGGCTCTATCGGTTGGCGACACAGCCCCTGCTTTCACCGCCAAAGACACGAATGGCAAAGTGACTTCCCTATCTGACTTTGCTGGTAAAACAGTGGTTCTGTACTTTTATCCGAAGGACGATACACCTGGTTGTACGAAGGAAGCTTGCAGTTTCCGCGACTCCTACGCTGAGTACAAGGGTAAAGACATTGTGGTGCTGGGGGTAAGTGCGGATGACGAATCCTCGCACCAGCAGTTCGCGGAAAAGTTTAATTTGCCGTTTCCTTTATTGGCTGATGTCGATCGCTCGATTATCAAAGCCTATGATGTCGATGGAGGCGGCTATGCCAAGCGCGTTACCTACACGATCGATCCCACAGGTACGATCTCCCATGTTTATACTTCGGTAAAAACCGAAACCCATGCCAGCGATATCCTCGCCGATTTGGGTCTGTAATAATTCTGGCGGTCATAACTCGATCGCTTGCATGACGGATAGGGGGCAGACACATAGGTCTGTCCCTGCATCATGTATGGGGTATGGTGGTTTAATGTCATGCATGAATGAACCAAATTGAATGCCATTTACTTTTTTGCGGATCGTCTGTTTTAGGGATACCGATGCGGCAGGGGTTGTGTATTTTGCCAATGTACTATCTATGTGTCATGAAGCATACGAAGCTTCTCTAGCGGCAGCAGGTATAGATCTCAAAACCTTTTTCAGCCCGACACTCCAACCAAATCCGATCGCTATTCCCATCGTCCATGCCAGCGTAGATTTTCGGCGACCCATGCATTGTGGCGATCGCCTGTCGATCGAATTATCTCCGCAACAACTAAGCGAGCATTCGTTTGCCATAGACTACGAGATTTGTGCTCAGAGCGATCGAGCAACTGATGAAATACCGAACGCACAGCGACAAGTTTTAAGTAAAGCTACAACTCGCCACACTTGCATCGATCCTGTGGCAAGATCGAAACAAGATCTACCGCCAGAAATTAAACAATGGCTGCAACGTTGGTCTGAGTAATAATGATGCCAGACTGCAAGCCTTCTATTTGTCTCATCTTAAGCGGGTTTAGATTGTCATTATTTGAAAAGAATTGACATGATTGTAACTGCGATCTATTATATTGATGGATGCAGCAGACATGTCAAGTACATGACATCCCGTTACCTTTTAAGGTCGAGGCAAGCCCGGTAAAGACGTTCTGAATACCAAAAATAAAATTTTGGCGAAGGCTCCTTAAGGAGCCTTTGTTATTCACAGCTTTGGCAATTTCTTATTTTTCAATAAATTATTAGCGATGACGAAAAAGCTGACTTTCTTTATTCTGCCTATACCTTCATATCTAGGATAAGCACTTTGTACATGTAATCTCAGCTTTTTACTTTCCTTGAATACACTGAAAACAACGAAATAATCAACCTCAATACCCTTCGAGTCTACAACTTTTGTAGTTGCAAATTTGCCATAACCTGCATGACATACTAAAGTTGTGCTCTCCCCTAGCGCTTTGATAATGTTAGGTAACTGTTTCGAGAGGTGATATCTCTCAAAATTAAAAGGTCTAGTCTCTCTTGGTGAACTATACGTCAATAGCTGTAGCTCTTCTTCAGTAAGCTCACTCGATTCTTTGGTGAAGCAGTGCAAGCTGTAGGTCACTATAAATTTGTAGGTAATTGGGTTTTTCTCATCTCTATCATCAAGATATTCAGCCCAGTGGGCATTTAGATGCGATAAATCGTAAATTACTTCCCTTAATGTAAAATTTCTCCAACATTTAATTTCTGTTACGACAGTATTAAATCTTTCACCCATGCGCGCATAATATAACTAAAATAATTGTAGTGGCGATGTATTGCCAATTCTCATTAAAAATGCTGCATAGGTTCGGTAAATTTTTTGTAGCAGACTATCGATATCTACTGTGGGGTAGCAAAAGCTAATTGCATCTAACACGCAGTTTAGCAATCTAAATGAATGCTTTGGGATTTCATGGCAGTTCAATTTAGAATGGTTACTTGCCCTATTGTTGATATAGCGGTTTTCAGATAAAAACGAGAAGGGGGTTTGGGGGTTCCCCGCTAGATCCACTGCCGTGTTCCACCCCTTCACCCCATAAACTAAACCCTTTCTCAATTGAAAAGCGCTATAAGTCTTAGTTCTTCTTTCTTTGAGTGAAAGCAAATAACCAATAATTATTATTGATGAGGCACAAGAGATGAACGCATCGAAGCAAAATAATATGGAATCGCAAGTTTATCAGGGGCAGTTTGGCGAGTTCACAATTACCGGTAGCGATCGCCGCGATGTTGTCATCTATCGAGCGGCATTGGCAGTAGCTGCACTCTGTTTTAGCAGTGGTGGCCTGCTCTTTCTGTGGCAAGCTGATGGGGTAGATGTAAATGTATTGCATTTACTGACCTGGTTGTATGGTCTATTTTGCATTGCTTTAGGGGTAGCGCTGGCAAAAATTCATATCTACTTAGCGGCTCTGCATAAAGCACTCCAGGCATTTTGGCTAATTGGGTGTATATCGTCGATCGCTCTCGTTTTTACTAATCGCGAACCTTTGGCGATCGCTGTCTACCAAAATCCCACGATGCTTTTGGGCATAGGGTTCACGTTTGCAGCGCTCACGGGAATTTATTTTAAGGAAGCATTTTGCTTCAATCGCTCTGAAACCAAGATTCTCACCGTCCTCGTACCATTCTTGCTGCTAGGACATATGAGCGGGATGCTTTCAGTAACTTGGGAACGCATACTCTTAGCCACCTGGATCGCTCTATTTTTGGTCTTTGCTTTCCGTAAAGTAATTCAGGCAATTCCACCAGATATTGGCGATAAATCGGTTTTCGCCTACTTGAAGGAACAAAAAAACTCGGTTGCGACCTAATCCAAAGGAAACCTCAGCAGATCTGGAACGATCAATAATATAGCCATGGACAGATCTGTTAGGACAGGGGGTGTGGGGGCTGTGCCCCCACGCAGGGGTTTCACCCCTGCACCCCGTCCTAAGCCTGTTGGCTATACTATATATGCTAATTGTCGCTTCAATCTCCAGATCGTCTTGGAGATGTCGTTTGGGAGTTTTGCCATAAATACAGTTTGTGGAAATCGCCTTATGGGATCTGGGCAAAGTTACAACCTTCTCCTACAAAGGCTTGCACGTAGTTGAGGGATTCTTCTAGCTTTGTCAATAAAGCATCAGGGTTGTCTAGTGCCTGCTGACGAGCTTGTTGTTCTAAGGACTCCGCAGGGATTTTCATGCTTGCAATCCCCAGGCTAGCACTAGAACCTTTAATCAAATGAGCCTCCTGTTCGATCTTGGTGTAGTCATTAGCAGCGATCGCAGCTTTTAGCGCCTCAAAATGGAGTGGAATCGTCTCAACAAACGCCTGAAGCAATTCTTTTTGAAATTCCTCATTACTGCCAGAGACTAGATCGAGATAATTCCTATCGATCGTTATCTGCGCCCTATCGACAGGAACTCCTTCTTGTGCTAAGGCAACAAGCACAGGTTCTTCGATATGCTCCTCTATCTCTATGCCATTTGCCCCGTCAGAAATATTGCCTGACAAGATTGTCGTTTCCCATTCTGCCAGCTTAGCCGCTAACTCCTCTTTGCGGATAGGCTTGCTGAGGTAGTCATTCATGCCAGCTTCAAGGCATCTGACCCTATCCTCTTTCATCGCATTAGCCGTCATTGCCACAATTACAATATTTGACTGCGGACGATCTAGTTGACGGATTTGACGTGTAGTTTCGTACCCATCTAACTCTGGCATTTGGCAGTCCATCAAAATCAAGTCATAATTAATGCGATCGAGTGCTGCTAATACCTCTTGCCCATTGGCCGCGATATCAGCTTTGTAGCCTAGATTTCTCAACTGATTGATGGCAACTTTTTGATTAGTTAAGCTGTCTTCAGCCAGCAAAATTTTAAGGTTGGATATGTTTCTAGTCGTTTGGGGCGATCGCGCCACAGGCTTTACCCGATCTTCCGTGACAAGTGCTGCGGAGTCTGAAAGTAAGTGCTTCAGGCAATCTTGCAGGCGCGATCGTTTGACAGGTTTCAGGAGATAGGCGGAGAAACCAAGCTTCCGCCAATGTTCGATCGCTCCTCTCTGTTGTAGCGAAGCCATCATTACGAGTTCGATCGACTGTAACTGTGGGTCAGATTTAATTTGAGCGCTTAGCGTTTCGCCATCCATATCGGGCATATGCATGTCGAGGATAGCAAGATCGTAGGGATGACCTGAATCCGCTGCTTCGCGCAGGCGAGCAAAAGCTTCAGAGACATTATTGGCGATATCCACTTGCATTTGCCAATTTGATAGCTGATAGTGCAAAATCTGACAGTTGGTGTGACTGTCATCCACCACCAGAACTCTCTTATCTTTGAGTTCTACTTCACTAAGTTTGGGATCGCCTAAATCTTGCTGAACTGGTTGCTTGCCCAATGGAACAGCAAACCAGAACCTTGAACCTTGACCTAAAGCGCTCTCAATTCCGATCTGTCCGCCCATCAGTTCGACTATCTGCTTGCAGATGGCTAACCCCAGGCCAGTGCCGCCATACTTGCGGGTCGTAGAAGCATCCACCTGGATAAATGGCTGAAACAACTTTTGTTGGGCAACGGGCGAAATCCCAATGCCAGTATCCTGCACAGAGAACTCAACTATGGCAACATCCGCCGCCTCTGTCTGTAATTTGGCGCTAATTACCACCTCACCCGCAGCAGTAAATTTGATAGCATTGCTAACCAGATTAACAATCACCTGACGCAGTCTGCCAATATCCCCCCTAACTCCCAATGGCACCTCGTGATAAATTATCGTATGTAATTCTAAGCCCTTAGCTTGAGCCGTATTAGCCAGCATATCCGCGACTTCGTCAATGCAGGCGTTCAAGTCAAAATCAAGTACGTCCAATTCCATCTCGCCTGCTTCGAGCTTGGAGAAGTCAAGAATCTCATTGATTAGAGTTAAGAGATTCTCTCCGCTACCTCTAATCGTTTCTGCAAAGTCACGTTGTTCTGAGTTAAGAGCTGTATCCAGGAGTAACCCAGTCATCCCCAGGACTGCATTCATAGGAGTGCGGATTTCATGGCTCATGGTAGCAAGGAAAGCGCTTTTCATCTTTGTTGCCGCTTCGGCCTCACGGCGTGCCTGTTCTAACTCCATGTTTTGCCGCGCTAGTTGCTGGCGACGTTGGATTTCCTGCTCCAGCAGGCTAGCTTGATCGAGTGCAATGCTAACCTGGGTAGCCAGTTGACTGAGAATATCGATCTCAAAGCTACGCCAGTGACGCGGGTTAGAACATTGATGCACGATCAGTAACCCCCACAAAACATCACCTTCTAAAATTGGCACGACCAAATAAGCCTTTACCTGAAAGCGATCGAGCAGGTCTCGATAGCAGGGAGAAAGGTTAGTTTGCGCAACATCATCGATCGCTACTTTTTTCCCCCGTTGATATTTTTGCCAGGCTCCCTCATGAAAGCAAGTATCTTTAACATTTGCTTCTAACGCAGATGTCAGGCCACTGCCAACAGATTCCACGACCGCTCGACCATTCCATTCGGAATCGAATTGATAGACAAGTACGCGATCTGCTTGCAGGAATCGGCGTACCTCTGTCACCGTAGTGTTCAGGATCTCTGGAATGTCAAGGGATTGACGAATGCGCAGCGTAATCGCGGACAATAATACAGATCTCCAGTTTTGCATCCGCATTTCGTTCTCAGCTTGCTTGCGTTCTCTGATATCGCGTACGACCGTGGCCATACAGATTGGTTCTTTAGTTTTCGGATCTTCTACCAGAAAAGCAGTTTGCTGCACGTCGATCGATTCACCAGTTTTAAAGTGCTGGATCTGCATTTCACCTTCCCAAAATCCTTTTCGCCTGATTGCAGGTAAAACCTGTTCGACAAACTTTTCTTGCATATTTCTAGGCAGGTAGGCTGCAATTTCTGTGGGAATCTCAGTTGTATTATCCAATCCTACTAAATTACATCCTGCCGTATTCAGGAAAGTCACTTCCCCATCCAGAGATGCCATGGAAATAAAGTCTTTGCTATTTTGAATGAGAGAGACAAATTTCTGCCGCTCTGATTCAGCTAATACGCGTTGAGTGATGTCATAGAGCGTACCAGATACGCCAGTGACAGTCTCATTTTCATCCCAGGTTAGGCGCACTTGAACTTCAAACCAGCGAATTTCCCCAGTTTGAGCTAGGAAGCGAATTTGATGGCGGAATTCGTATCCTTCTTGTTCGACAAAGGATTTAAAGCAAGCGAAAACAATAGGACGATCTTCAGGATGGATGTAGTTAAAGAGTTTATTGCCAAGAGTCTCAATCAAAGAAAAGCCCAGAATCTCTGTCCAAGCAGGATTGAGAAATGTCCAGTTGCCTTCTAGATCGGTTTGAAAGATGACCTCTTTTACACTATCGACAACCGAGCGATACTTCCGCTCGCTCAGTTTGAGCGCTTTTTCCGAGTGCCTGCGCTCGGTGATATCCTGCCCAGTACCGATAATATACTCGATCGCCCCATCTCGATCGAGCAGTACTGCATTTGACCAGGCGATCAAGCGGCGATCGCCCTTGTTAGTTACCCAATAGGTTTCATAGGAATTGGGAAAATCACCTGGCTTGAGATTAGAAAATACAACCTTGACTGAATCGGCTTCTTCAGGCAGTAAAAGCACATCCCAGAAGTATTTATGCCGCACCTGGGCAAACGTATAACCTGTAGTGAGCTCGCAGTTACGATTGAAGCGGACAATTCTGCCTTTCAGGTCGAGTACGACTACCAAAGAAGCTGCTGCATCCAGGACAGTAGCAGTAAAATCGCGCTCCTGCTCTAGATGGTTCTCAGTTGCCTGTCTCTTGATAACTTCTTTATATGTGAGATAGAAAACTCCTACTAATATGCCAAACTCTAAGATCAAGCCAGCTAACGATTTAATAACTGCCTCATTATTCTCTTTAACAATACTACTTTCCCAGGCAATCAGCTCGCGTTCCTCTGCTGCGTATGTTTGAGCTATTTGTTGGCGCATAAAAACGGCTGAAGATCTCAGGTCGTAAATTGCCAACTTTTGCCTCGCTGCTTCCAAACCGCGCGTTTGTTTAAGTACGACCAGGTTTTGGATCTCAGCGTCCAGTTCCGAAATTAACCGTGTGAGATTGCCGATCGCGCCCTTTTGTTGTGCAATGGCTGCTGTGTTTTGTTCTAGCGCCTGAGTAGTTTGTCGGATTTTAGCAACAAGCTGTTTGTAATCGTGTAGCAGATCTTCTCGTCCGTCCAAAACATAGCGATGTCTGAGCAAGTCGGCCTCCCTCAAATTTTGGAGAACGCTATCGATCTGCTCCAAAGTTTTATGCTTGTTTTGAAATTTGAGGGATGTGTCTGCCAAATCAACAAGGTTGCGATAAGCAAAAAAACTGACGGCAGCAAAGACTGACGTAGCAAGCCCAATCCCCACGGCAATTTTAGCTAGGAAACGGGAATTTTTTTGGGGAGAATACTCCCGTTTGAGCGCCGTGCGATCCAGTTCCGAAAGATCCCGACGCTGTGCCAACCGATATGCGATCTGGTGTGCTAGTAGCTTCAGCGAGTTAATTTGTTCCGGAGTTAGTTCCCTTGGAACGCGATCGATTACACAAAGCGTTCCTAAGGCATGACTGTCACTCGTGACTAGCGGTACGCCAGCATAAAAACGAATATGTGGGTTGCCAGTAACGAGGGGATTATTGGCAAAGCGCCGATCTTGCCATGTATCAGGAATGATAAAAACATCGGACTCCAGAATGGCATGAGCGCAGAAAGCAATATCTCTTGGCATTTCCGTTGCTTCTAAACCGACTCTGGACTTAAACCATTGTCGATCGCGATCGATCAAACTCACCAAAGCGATCGGGGTTTGGCAAATGGAGGCAGCAAGTTTGGTAATATCATCAAAACCATCCTCGGGAGCGGTATCCAGAATCCTGCACCGTAACAGGGACGCTAGTCGCTCGGATTCATTGTTAGGTTTAGGTGCAGAAGTCATAGCCAGTCTTAGTTTCTTAGCTATTTATACGCATGGCCTTAGAATTCCCCAAGGCTATTAGCTATAACTATAGCTACAGCCAGCCAGATCTAACACAGAGTGCAGAGGTAGCCCCCTGCGCGAGCGCACAGCCCCGCCCCCCTGAACTAGCACATATCTGTCTGTGGCTATAGATCTTATAGCGGTTTTCAGATCGGAAAGAGTAGGGGGGTTGGGGGCGTTGCCCCCAAGAAGGGGTTCACCCCTTCACCCCGTCCCCAAAAACTGTTCTCAATTGAAAAACGCTATAACTATTAGCAAAATTAACATTTACAAACCTGATTATGGCAGATCTAACAATGCGATCGCTACTACTGCGATCGAGATCGCTTGCCTACGGAGAATTCGCAATTAATATGAACCTTTGAAAGTTTACTAGTGTCTAAATCTAACGTAAGCATTCACGCATACTCCAGATAGGAACTTAAACTATGTTTCGTAATTTCAACCGTGGTTTGGCAATCGCAATTTTATCGGTAGCGGCGGCGGGGGTTGCTATCCCCACTATCGTTGCGGCTCAATCTTCGCCTTCACCTACGTCTCCATCGCTAACCAAGCCGCAGCGACGCGGTGGCATGTGGGAGCAACTCAATCTCTCCGAGGCCCAAAAGCAACAACTTAAGACAGTGCACGATAACGCCAAAAAGGAGATTGAAAGCGTACTGACAGAAGAGCAACGTGCTAAACTCGCTGAGACCAGACAATCGGGCAATCGTAAGGGGGCATGGCGATCGCTCAATCTCACAACCGATCAAAAGCAGAAAATTAGCGACATTCGCAAGCGTTCTAAGGAACAAAGCCTGGCGATCTTGACTTCAGAACAACGCACTCAACTAGAACAGATGAGAGCGAACCGCCAACCCAAATAATCTCAGCGTCAACGAACTCCATTCAGAGTTCGTATTCCTTCAGAAGGATACGAACTCTATCCAGTACACCAACACAAAAGTTTTGGAGGGGGGTAGAGGGGGTGAAACCCCCTTCTGGGGGCAAAGCCCCCATTCCCCCATGTTGCAAAATTTATGATTTGCAACGCTAGATTATCGCCTACACTCTACCTCGCAGCATTTGCGCCATTTCATTCGGTCTGGGTGAGTTTTCCACCGCCGTTTCCTCCGTAATGCGACCGTCCTCGTACAGCTTGTAGAGCGATTGATTCATCGAGCACATACCATCAAAGGTGCTCTTGGGAATAATCGCTTCAATTTCATCTACTTCAGCCCGCTTGATGTAGTCTCTAATCGCGTCGGTGTTAATCATGATTTCATGCACCGCCGCTCGCTTTCCATCGGTCGTACGTACGAGGGTTTGAGCAATAACCGCTACCAATGTTTCAGCTAATTGATCGCGCATCGGACCCTGTTGATCTGGCTCGTAGAGATTGAGAATACGCTCGATAGTCTTGATCGCGCTGTTGGTGTGCAAAGTGCCAAATACTAAGTGTCCGGTTTGCCCCGCTTTGAGTGCCGTGTTCACCGTTTCCTTGTCCCGCATTTCCCCAATCAGAATGATATCGGGGTCTTCCCGCAAAGAAGCCTTGAGCGCATTGTCAAACTTGTGGGTGTGAATGCCAACTTCGCGTTGCTTGATGA
The DNA here is from genome assembly GCF_000332175.1 of Pseudanabaena sp. PCC 6802. NCBI lineage: Bacteria > Bacillati > Cyanobacteriota > Cyanophyceae > Pseudanabaenales > Pseudanabaenaceae > Portococcus > Portococcus stanieri. The sequence continues at coordinate 712,588 of NZ_KB235910.1, forward strand.
GGGCTTTCTTACTTTGATGTACGAATTCAATTGGATCTTCAATCGAGATGAGATGCTTTGGCATTTCCGTATTAATAAAGTCAACCATCGCAGCTAGAGTAGTTGACTTACCGGAGCCAGTCGGCCCAGTTACTAAAATTAAACCCTTGTGCGTGTAGCACAACTCCCGAAATACTTCTGGCAAACCCAATTGCTCGATCGTCAACATTTTCAGCGGAATAATCCGCATTACCATGGCTGGACCTCTCAGGGTTTGGAAAACGTTAATCCGACAGCGGGCAAATTCATATTGGGTCGCGCCGTCAAACTCAAGCGTGTCCTTAAAGTGTTGAATTTGCTTGTCATCCATCACTTCAGCCAGCCACGAGAAAAATGTGGCTTCATCGGGAACTGGATAATTGTCTTGAATTACCATCAACCCCCGCAAGCGGAATCGTACCTGCTCGTTGGCACCAAGGTGAAGGTCAGAGCATCCTTGCTCAAAGGCATCCTTGACTAACTGCGCTAGCGAGGGTTGCCCAGCATGTCGTGGGTTGACATGGGGCACCTGTAAAGATGGCGGTGGCCCCGGACGCACAGCAGCACGAGGTAGTGGCGTTGCTGGTGACATGGCATTCTGCGGACTCTGCTGCCTGGTGTTAGCATTTTGGGTACTTTGCTGCCTAGTAGGATTTTGCGTACTTGGTTGTCTACTAGTGCTGGCATCCAATTTAGTAGACTGGGGCTGCGCGGGTGGTGGAATGGGTGTCATAGTAAAGATTCTCTGTACGTACGGTTGGGATCCTACCTGGTGCAACTTGTGGTTGGAGAGGCAGGCTAGATTGAGTTATAGGATAACCTTCAGTATTTTATAGCCGTAGACAGATCGGTTATTACAGGGGGGTGGGGGCTACGCCCCCACGCAGGGGTGTGGAACCCCTGCACCCCATCCTAAGCCTATTGGCTATAGCTATAAGTTCGCTTTAATATTGGCTAACCTTAACTGGTTAGTGCGAGCAACTAAATCTGAGGTTACCCAAAAAATAACCATTTCTGTTACTTGATAGGTTAGAAATATATTAGCCGTAGTAGAATCTATAACCAAAACCGAATTCATGAACATTCTTTCCGCTCTGCGATCGCAGTCCAGCCAGTCTAAGCAGGACAAGTCCGCAACTGCTACCCAGTCGGGTCCCAGACCATCTAAAGGTATTGAGCTTAAATCTAAACGCGAAGTGGATCTGATGCGGGAGTCCTCGGCGATCGTCGCCACTGTCCTGAAAGAGATCTCTGAAATCATTGAGCCTGGCATGACTACCCTCGATCTAGATGCTTATGCTGAGAAGCGCATTCGCGAGATGGGAGCGGTTCCGAGTTTTAAGGGCTACCACGGTTTTCCAGCCAGTATTTGTGCCAGTGTCAATCAGGAGGTGGTTCACGGTATCCCCAGTGCTAAGCGCGTCATTAAGGCTGGCGATATCGTCAAAATCGATACGGGTGCGTATAAAAATGGCTTTCACGGCGATTCTTGCATCACCATTGCCGTGCCGCCCGTGAGCGATCGCGCTGCCAAGCTAGTGCAAGTAGCGGAAGAAGCACTATTTAAAGGGATTGCTCAGGTCAAAGCGGGTAAATATTTATTAGATATAGCTGGCGCGATTCAAGATCACGTCGTAGCGCATGGCTTTACTGTCGTGGAAGATTTTACCGGGCATGGGGTCGGGCGCAATCTGCATGAAGAACCTTCCGTGTTTAACTTCCGCACCCACCAGCTACCAAATGTAAGATTGCGAGCGGGGATGACCCTAGCGATCGAGCCAATTATAAATATGGGTTCTAAGAACGTGCGGATTCTGCGCGATAAGTGGACGGCAGTAACCGTTGATAACCAGCTATCCGCCCAGTTCGAGCATACGGTACTGGTCACAGAAGATGGCTACGAGATCCTCACCGATCGCAGTAAAGTCTAGAAACTAAATTGCCTCAGGCTTTACCTGAGGCGATCTAGTTTCTTAATTATTGCGTTGCGCGGCTTCCTCTAGTCTCGTGATGATGCTACTCAAATATTTATTAGTGACGACAGGTGCTCGGGCGGGAATTGAGTCCAGGTTGGGGAAACAGCCAAGGTCGTGACAGGGGCAAACTGGTATGTCTCGCGGCCCCGCACTTAAACAGGGAACCAGCATATCGCAACGGGCGCAGACAATCGTTTCCCACTCTGGGCGCAGCAAATCTTGCACGTTTTCATTAGTACCTTCTAGGTAAACATCCCCCGAACCAGGATCGGACATTTCAGCCCAGAGGCGCTCGAATTCGTCAGAGTAACCTTCCCCCTTAATAACGCGATCGATCGCCACCAATCTATTTTGGTTGCTGATGAAAACACGCTTGCCCATTTGCAACCACTGGGCAAAGTATTTTTTTACCACGTCATAATTAGACATATAGAGTGCTTAGATCGATTAGATCGATTGATAATTAAGTCACTTGAAATAAGTGCTACTCACTTACTAATATAGGGCAGGAATTATCCGGCAAACCTTGATTAATTCTGTTGATTTCGGCGCGATCGCATTAAGTCATGCACCAACTGCAGGATGTGCTGGACAGCAGACATATTGCATCATTAACTTCAAGATTGGTACGTTCAGTAGCTAAATCCCTCATGTACTGCATTCAGCCTAGAGGATAAACTATGGAAGTTATGTCAGAAGCACAGCTTAGCGATCGCTTAGCTCCCACGACCGAGCCGTCGGTACAGGTTCGCAATCTAAACTTTTTCTTCGGTACTGGCGAGTTACGCAAGCAGGCTTTATTTGACATTAATTTGGAGCTTTATCCCGGACAAATTGCGATCCTGACTGGGCCATCTGGTTCGGGTAAAACAACCTTGCTAACCTTAATTGGGGCATTGCGCAGCGCCAGAGAAGGTAGCCTTAATGTCCTCGGACAGGAAATTACTGGTCTCGGTAAAAGTAAATTGATCGAGGTGCGTAAGAACATCGGGTTTATTTTCCAAGCCCATAACCTGTTTGGTTCTCTCAGCGCCAGACAGAACGTCCAGATGTCAGTCGATCTGTTGCGTTATTCCAGCCAAAGCTCTAGGGAGTTAGCAGCCGATATTTTAGGTAAGGTGGGTTTGGCGGAACGGGTGGACTACAAGCCCAAAGCGCTTTCAGGCGGACAGAAACAAAGGGTAGCGATCGCTCGCGCTCTTGTGAATAAGCCAAGACTAATCCTTGCAGACGAACCAACAGCCGCGCTGGATAAAAAATCAGGCCGAGATGTGGTCAACCTCATGCAAACGCTTGCTAAAGAGGAAAACATCACGGTTTTGATGGTGACGCACGATAATCGCATCCTTGATGTTGCCGATCGCGTCATCAACATGGTAGACGGTCGCCTGGAATCCGATACCAATCTGCAAGATTTTGTCTCATCCCGCAGCGGCATTACCCCGGATGGGCGCATGTTCATGCTGTAAATCCTGTGAGGGAAGGCACAGAGGCGCTGCCCTCAGGTATTTTGTTTGCGAGAAATCTCCTTGAGAATGCTCAATATTAAACCGGATCGGACAAGCCTAGCTTTTTGCAGAAATCCTTGCTGTATGCGGCAAATTCCCAACTCCGTGTAAAGTTTGCAGCACAAGCGATCGCTCTCCCTTCATACCGCTTGCTAATTGGATTGCGTGCAATTGGGCGCTCGCAAGCCTTGAAAGAATCGCAAGCCTTGAAAGAATCGCAAGCCTTGAAAGAATAGTATAATTTGATTGAAACATACAATGTTTTTCCTGTTCAATATACGAGCAGCTAGCGAGAATAGGAATTTCAAATATGGCTTTAGATCAACTAGAGGGTTTTTTAAAGAAAATGCAGTCTGAGCCTGCACTTAAAAATGAGGTACTCGCAGCATCAACTGCAGATGATGTTGCGCGAATAGCACTAAAGCTTGGCTTTGAATTTTCAGGTGATGAATTATTGAGAATGTCAGGTAAAAAATTTGGCAGTGTTACTGTTATAAAAACAGAAACTCCTGGAGAGTACAATTAAATGCTTTGTAAACGTTTGATTGTACAAGTATAGGAAGAATAAACGCCATATTTGCCTCAAATCAAGATTATCTTGACCCGAGTTGTACGCCCTCTTTAGGACTTACAAATATAGCTATAGCCAACAGGCTTAGGATGGGGTGCAGGGGTAGAACCCCTGCGTGGGGGCGCAGCCCCCACATCCCCCTGTCCTAACAGATCTGTCTATGGCTATATATGAGGCAAATATAGCAATCCTAAGTCAAACGTGAGATCGAATTCAGGCAGCAAAAGGCTTATACCTTCATAGTTCTCACGAATCATTTCGGATTGCTATATATGAGGACTAAACCGGATCGGGTAAGCCTAGCTTTTTACGGAAATCCTTGCTGTATGCGGCAAACTCCCAGTTTCGCGCTGCCTTTACTTGCTCGGGCGTGAGGTTTAGGGCGTCGCTCAGATTGGCATCCATAAGGTCGGCATTGGTGAAGATGGCATTCTTCACATTGGCTTTATTAAAACTGGCATCCGTCAGGACAGTATTACTAAAATTGGCATTGGTAAAGTCAGCCATGCCTAAATTAGCCCGAAATAGGTTAGAACCACTTAAATTCGCCCCAGCTAAGTCCGCTTCCCACATATCGGCGTTGCTCAAATTAGCATCTGTAATCGATATGCCTCTGAGATCGGCATTGCTCATATTGGCATCGATCAAGTAGGAGCCATTCATATTGGCTTTGGTCATATTCGCGACTCTAAAATTGCAGCCCCGCAGGTTAGCAAAACTGAGGTTAACGGAACTGAGGTTAGTACCTCTGAGATCGGCGCTTCTGAGCCTGACCCCTTGGAAATTTTCCTCTGAGAAATTTCTTTCCCCCGATGCATAACGGGCGAGTAGTTTCTTGGCTGCATTTGCTAATTCGTCTGTTTTGATCGAAGTACTAAACATGAAATTTATCCTGAATATTTAATCAAGAACTGAGCTGTTAGCCGTCAGCTTTTTGACAGCGTACGATGGGAGATAAGGACTTCTTATTCCGCTAACAGCTAAATCCTGGCATCTCGCAGCCTCTATCATAATAAGCTGTTAAGCCGATTTTGCACTACCGACTAGCAGGCGCGGGCATTCCCAAAATATCCTCAATGCGGGGCATTTGTTCTAAAGGAATGACGCGACCTTCATCGGCAAACCCCTCGATCTGGTCAAAATTGAGATACTTATACAGATCACTAGCCAAGGGATCGATTTTATTTGCCACGATCGCTTTGTATTCCTCCACAGTGGGAATGCGACCGAGAAGGGCACAAACAGCCGACAACTCCGCCGAGCCTAGATAAACGCGGGCATCCTTGCCCATGCGGTTATTAAAGTTGCGCGTAGAGGTGGAGAATACGGTCGTGCCGTCGCCAACGCGAGCCTGGTTGCCCATGCACAGGCTACAACCGGGTACCTCAGTTCTGGCTCCGGCCAAGCCGAAAGTACTGTATATACCTTCTTCCTTAAGTTGATGCTCGTCCATGCGCGTGGGCGGGCAGATCCAGAGCCGCACTTTAACGGGCGGTTCTTTTTCTAATACCCTGGCCGCAGCGCGGTAATGACCGATATTGGTCATGCAGGAACCAATAAATACCTCGTCAATGCGATCGCCTGCCACTTCAGAAAGCAACTTGACGTTATCGGGATCGTTAGGCGCGGCAACAATCGGCTCCTTAATTTCATTCAGGTCGATCTCGATAATTTCCGCATATTCGGCATCATCATCGGCGGACATGAGCACGGGATCGGCCAACCATGCTTCCATTTTGGCAACGCGACGCATAATCGTTTGGGCATCTTTATAGCCGCGTGCCACCATATTTTTGAGCAAGGCTACATTGGAGCGCAAATATTCGGACACAGTTTCAACGCTGAGTTTAATCGTGCAGCCAGCGCAGGAACGCTCGGCTGAGGCATCAGTTAGCTCAAATGCCTGCTCTACCTTCAAGTCGGGCAGACCCTCAATTTCTATGATGCGACCCGAAAAAATATTCTTCTTATTTTGCTTTGCCACCGTCAGCAATCCCTTTTGGATGGCGATGTAGGGAATGGCATTAACGACATCGCGCAGAGTAACTCCAGGCTGCAACTCGCCCTTAAAACGTACCAAAACTGATTCGGGCATGTTCAATGGCATCACGCCCAGGGCAGCAGCAAAAGCTACCAAACCAGAGCCAGCGGGGAAGGAAATCCCCAAGGGGAAGCGGGTATGCGAGTCGCCACCCGTACCCACAGTATCGGGCAGTAGCATCCGGTTGAGCCAGGAGTGAATGATGCCATCGCCGACATGTAGCGCTACACCACCCCGCGTCGAGAAAAAGTCAGGTAACTCGTGGTGCGTTTTAATATCAGTGGGTTTGGGATAGGCAGCCGTATGGCAAAAGCTCTGCATCACTAGATCCGCACTAAAGCCCAAGCAGGCAAGTTCCTGCAACTCATCGCGAGTCATGGGGCCTGTCGTATCCTGCGAGCCTACTGTAGTCATCATCGGTTCGCAGGCTGTACCCGGTCGCACGCCTGGCAGCCCACAGGCTTTGCCTACCATTTTCTGCGCCAGAGTAAAGCCTTTACCCGTGTCAGCCGGATCTTGGGGACGGGTAAATAGTTCGCTCACTGGCAGTTCCAGAGCATGGCGCACTTTATCCGTAAGGCCGCGCCCAATAATTAGGGGGATGCGACCGCCAGCGCGGACTTCATCGGCGATCGTGCTGGGTGCGAGTTCAAATGTGGCGAGAGTTTCACCTGTGTCACGATCGGTAATTTTACCCGCACGGGTATGAATGGTAATTACCATACCTGTTTCCAGTTTGGTGACATCGCATTGAATAGGTAATGCACCAGCATCTTCAGCCGTATTAAAGAAGATAGGCGCGATCGCTCCACCGAGAATCACTCCACCGGAGCGCTTATTCGGAATGTAGGGAATATCTTGACCGATGTGCCAGAGGACGGAGTTGATAGCCGACTTGCGCGACGAGCCCGTGCCGACTACATCACCGACATAGGCGACGGGGTAGCCATTTTGCTTGAGTCGAGCGATCGTCGCAAGGGAGTCGGGTAGTCTGGACTCCAACATGCTGAGCGCGTGGAGTGGAATATCAGGGCGAGAGAATGCCTGCGATGCTGGAGATAGATCGTCTGTATTGGTTTCCCCTGGCACTTTAAACACGTTAACGGTAATGGTTTCAGCTAGGGGTGGACGACTCGTAAACCAGGTTGCCGCTGCCCAGTCGTCAATTACCTGCTTGGCATGGGGATTCGTATCCGCTAATTCCAGAACCTGATGCCAGGTATCGAACACCAGGAGGGTTTTGCTCAGAGCTTTGGCCGCCTCGCCACCTAGAGCCGCATGGGACAGCAGATCCACCAGGGCTTGCACGTTGTAGCCGCCAACCATCGTGCCTAGTAATTCCACTGCTAAAGCTGGGGAAACTAGAGGGGATTGAATTTTGTTGTGGGCGATCGCGCTTAAGAAGCCAGCTTTGACATAGGCAGCGCTATCCACCCCAGGCGGAATGCGATCGCGCAGTAATTCCAGCAAGAATTCCGCTTCTCCATCGGCTGGCTGCTGCAGTAGCTCGCACAGGTCAGCAGTTTGCCGAGCGTTAAGGGGTAACGGCGGGATACCAAGTTGCGCGCGTTCGGCAACGCGATCGCGATAGGCTGACAGCATATTTGACATGATTCTTAAACTAGTGGACGAATGGTATTGAAGCTACGGGTTGAGTCTAAATAGCTCGTTGCTAATTTGGGAATTATTAACCAAAAACTGGCAAATTAACATTTAGCTCTATTATCGGATACTATTATCTACAAAGTTTTAGCTCATGCGGAACAAAAACTATTTCCTGCAAATAGTAATTTGAGTCACAAATTATTAGCCTTATAGCAATATCAAAGCTGGCTTGAGATGGGTATGAGGGGCTGCACCCCCAAACAGGGGTTCCCATCCCTGCACCCTACCCCAACCAACCATATTATTAGCTATACAAATACATACAGTTCAAACTGCAATGGAGGAGTTAACTTGAAAAAGGTTGAAGCAATTATTCGTCCTTTTAAACTTGATGAAGTCAAAATCGCTCTAGTAAATGCTGGAGTAGTAGGTATGACAGTATCGGAAGTACGAGGCTTTGGTCGCCAAAAAGGACAAACAGAGCGTTATCGTGGTTCGGAATACACGGTTGAGTTTTTACAAAAACTGAAAGTAGAAATTGTGGTAGAGGACGATCAGGTGGAAATGGTTGTGGAGAAGGTTATCTCCGCTGCTCGTACAGGTGAAATTGGTGATGGCAAGATCTTCGTCAGCCCAGTTGAGCAAATTTACCGCATCCGTACAGGTGAAAAAGACTTAGAAGCAGTCTAGGAGATTTCTGGCAAAGAAAATACCCGTAGGGGCAGCGCCCCCGTGCCTGCCCTCAATCAATCGGGGCGATCCCCTTTGGGATGCGTGCCGCCGCAGGGGGGGTGCCCCTGCAATTATCGGTATATTTTTGCATGGTAATCTTCTAGTAGTCTGAGCCGAACATTAAAATCGATCTAAATATAAGAGGCTCTTCTTGCTGCTATGCAGAAGAGTTTTTTATTTTATACTTTTTATGCTTAACGTTTAGGGCATTGTTGTTAGTATCAACACTCAAAACTGATGGACTGACGCTTCGATCTGGGTAATGGGTAAATGCTGTAAAACACATGACTAATGGTCGCTCGCCTCAAGGCTTTCTTATTCGTATTTCCTCTACAACTGATAGCGATCGCGAGGTAATCTCTCTGTTCGACGATATCGCGATCGTAATTGGGCGCGATCCCAGGTGCGATGTCGCGATCGATCCAGAACTTTATGGTTCGGTATCTAGACGGCATGCTGAGATCAGGGCCAACTTCAATTTTGGGGTACGCCGTTGGGAAATCTGCGACCTTGATAGTGCCAATGGTACGTTTATCAACGGTCAGCGCCTGTCCGGGTGTCAGGTTTTGCAAATTGGCGATCGCATCACGCTCAGTCAAAAAGGCCCGATCTTTGAATTTCAAACAGACGATCGCAGTTATGCAACTCGACTCGAAGCTAATTCCGGTAGTCATCAGCCCACGTCTTTAACTCTGACGCAACTGGTGCCGATCATCTCAACTGGTGGCGATCTGTTCCACAAAGCCTACCTCGTTCCAGCGATCTTCACCGTCTTGTCTGTCGTCCTGCTGTTTGCCTCCTTAGGCAATACATGGCAGTTTAACCTGGTGCTGTCTGTTTATATTAGTGCGGCGGCCTACTACTTTGTCTACCAACTTTGCCAGAAACCAAAACCCTGGTGGGTATTGCTAGGCGTTACGCTCACAACAATCCTGATTATACGCAGCCCCATCCTCAGATTGTTTATCTGGTTCTTTCGAGAAATCCTGCCTGGCAGTCCACCTACAGGGGATACAAACTTCCTGATCGTACTGGTCAACATGTTCTTCGGTACCGGCTTGATGGAAGAACTGTTGAAGGCTCTGCCAGTACTGGCGGTATGGGGCATTGGCGATCGACTGAAACAGCCCTGGCGCGATCGCATCGGTGTATTTGAGCCTCTAGATGGCATTCTGCTGGGCACTGCTTCCGCCGTAGGGTTTACCCTGCTAGAAACCTTGGGGCAATACGTACCATTGGTGACGCAAGCAGCCGGAAACGAGGCTGGCTTGCAAATTTTGATCCCGCGAGTATTGGGTTCTGTGTCTGGGCATATGGCCTATAGCGGCTATCTGGGTTACTTCATTGGGTTGAGCGTTCTCAAGCCTACGAAGCGGTGGCAAATTCTCGGAGTCGGTTATATAAGTGCTTCTTTGCTCCATGCCCTTTGGAACGCCTTTAGCACTTTAGGGGGAGTCAACCAGCAAAACTTCTGGCTGTTATCGTTTGTCGGTATCTTGTCCTATGCTTTTCTGGCCGCCGCGATTCTTAAAGCGCGCACGTTCTCGCCCAAGCGCAAAACTTCAAGCGGCGGCGGTACGAATCCCGCAGGGAATCGCCGCCGCCGTCCAGCCAGAAACCTGAACCAAACTATCGCTAGTCCAGATCTGGATTCCGACAAGGAATAGCGATCGCTTAGGAGCGATCGGAACGTCCCTACATCCTAATCTCCACTATTCCAGCAGGCTGCGCAGCATCCAGGCCGTTTTTTCATGCACCTGCATCCGCTGAGTCAGCAGATCTGCCGTAGGTTCGTCGTTTGCCTTGTCTACTACAGGGAAAATGGAGCGGGCTGTCCGCACCACCGCTTCCTGCCCTTCCACCAGTAAAGCGATCATCTCTTCCGCTTTAGGTACGCCCTCCGTTTCTTTAATGGAGGTGAGCTTGGCATAGTCCGAGTATGTACCTGGCGCTGGGAATCCCAAAGAGCGAATCCGCTCGGCAATTAAGTCAACTGCAAGTGCTAGTTCCGTATATTGCCCCTCAAACATGAGGTGTAGTGTATTGAACATCGGCCCAGTGACGTTCCAGTGGAAGTTGTGGGTCTTGAGGTATAGGGTATAGGTGTCAGCTAAGAGCCGAGACAACCCATCGGCAATTTCCTTTCTATCTTTTGCATCAATCCCCAAGTCAATTACCATGCTTCCCTTCACATTATCTTTACCCATATGGTTTTCTCCTAACTCAAATAATTTTGATTTATACCAAATCCTGTTTAGTTACCCCTCTTTACTTGAAGTCCGCCTTTGCGGACTTTGCTTGCCTAGCTGCGACTTCAGTCGCCAGGCAATATGTAGGAATAATTAACATCGACAAGAGCCTGTAGCCCCACGCAGCACCAGTAAACCTAGCGACCGATCGAGCCTTTCCAGTCTATGCACAAATGACTGTTTTGGTAGCATCGACCGCTACGCCAGATGCATTCTCAACACCGATCGCGGTGCTCGGCGTACATTACACAGAATCGTTTCGTGGCCTAACCGCGTACAGGCTTCATAGCGATGGCATCCCGAAAATCCATAATATTCACCGTCTACTTCCAGTACGTCTATAGGCTCTTGCAAGCCAATTTCCGCGATCGACCGCATCAGTTTTTCCACTTTAGAGGTATCGTTCTGTCGATATAAAGGTCGGCGAATTTGCTGTATCGGAATTGCTTGAACTCTGATCATCACTTTCACATTTATTTACTGCATAAATCATACTCATAACGAGTACGAGTTGTCAACTATGCAGATATAGCTATGGCCAATAGGCTTAGGACGGGGTACAGGGGTAGAACCCCCTGCGTGGGGGCTGCGCCCCCACACCCCCTGTCCTCACAGATCTGTCTACGGCTATATTTTGCATAAACGCACTGCCTTGAATATCAAGTGAGGTTCAGCCCCCCATCTACAATCAAAATCTCGCCCGTAAGATAGTGACTGGCAATAAGCATAGAAGCTACTTGCGCGATCTCCTCCGGTTGCGCTCCCCGTCCCATCGGCGATCGCTCCTCCCAAAGCTTTCGTGCTGCTGTCCAGTTCTCGCTCATCGGAGTCTCGACTAAACCCGGTGCGATCGCATTTACGCGAATCATTGGTGCAAGGCTCAAAGCAAGCAGACTTGTCATATGGTTAAGAGCAGCTTTGCTAGCGGCATATGGGATTGAGGCCCCCTTAGGGCGAATACCTGCATGGGAACTGATATTAAGAATGCAACTGGGGTATTCGCGACTTGATGCCTGGCGTAAAGCCGTTTCAGCCTCTGCAATGAGCGTCCAGGGCGCGATAACGTTGACCTCGTAGAGATCTCGCCAGATCTCTGCTGAAGCTTCCTTAAGAGAAGCATGTGGAATCGTGGCGCTAATGCCCGCATTATTTACCAATACATCCAGCCGATCGTGCTGCGACAACACCTTGGCAATCAAACCGCGAGCTTGACTTTGGTCTGCCAGATCTGCTTGTGAATAAGACGAACCAGGGTAAGCTTTTGCTAATGCTTGCCCAGTTATTACTGAAGACTTGGAATGAAAAGCAATGACAAATCCGTCCTCAGCAAGTCGGTTGGCAATTGCCAACCCTATGCCAGATGTTGAACCAGTGACGAGGGCAACCCTCTTGTTGCTTTTAAATTCGGTCATTACGTTTGCTCGTAGCTTTTGCTGACCCATAATTATGTGGTTTTATGCCTGAAATAATTCGTGGTATAGCTATAGTCAACAGGCTTAGGACGGGGTGCAGGGGTGAAACCCCTGCGTGGGGGCGCAGCCCCCACACCCCCTGTCCTAACAGATCTGTCTATGGCTATAGGTCTTAAAGATAAAGAGTCGAAGAGATTAAACTATCTATTATTTAGTCCGGGTTTGGCATAAACTGGATTGATTATGCTTTAGATACGGCAGTAGGTAAGGTAAGCAATATAAGCATGACATTTAACTGGTTTAGACGGGAATATGACGAAGAAGAGGGGAACGCGAAAGAAACTACCCCTCAAGGCTCTGCTGAGAAAGTAGCAGATGATAATCCTACGCCCGTTGCATCGACTGCTGCTTCTACCCAATCCCAAGAACTGCTTAACTGGGCAAAGGCTGCCTATAGCAATATTCAAAAGCAACAGGTTCACCAAGCTCCTCTTCCTACTGCCGCCCAGGCGGAGTCAACACCTTTAGCTGCACCAGATACATCAACCGTAGAAATACCTGGTTCGGATGCTGTAGGTGCCGAATCTGAGCCGACAGTTGCAGCAATTCCCGAGCCAGTTTCCCAGATCGCCGCAACCACAACAGAACCTCAGGCTGTCGATACAGATCGAACTACCCCACCAGAATCATCTACACCAGAAGAAATTCCAGCCGTAGAACCTCCACCAGAACCCACAGAGGCATTGCCGTTTTGGGCGCAGTCAGAAGCCGATCGCCAGGCCCGCATCGCAGCACTGGCAGCTAACGCGATCGCCGAACCGACACCTGCCACACCATCTAAACCCGTAGAGTCGATCGCCCCACCGACACCTTCACCCATAAAAACCTTACCAACAGAAGTAGAGCCAGCGATCGCTTTTGATGAAGGATTCCTCTGGTCGGCAGAAATTCTCGCCGCCCAAGGGCGCAAACCTGAAGATATTTCCATCGAAGAAATTACCTGGCTCAAGCAACTCCGACAGGGGCTGAATAAAACCAGATTAAATCTGGTGAACCAACTCAAGTCTCTAGTCGGTCAAGGCCCTCTAAATGCAGAGGCTGTAGATGAAATCGAAGCTTTACTCTTGCAAGCGGATGTGGGAGTCGCAGCAACGGATCGCATAGTCGAGGCTTTGCAAACCAAACTGAAAGCGGAAGTTTTGCCACCCGAGGCCGGAATTGCATTTCTCAAACAAATCCTGTGTCAAATCCTGGATGCTCCTCTTGCTAGTCGAGGCAAGCAGAAATTTAGTCCTGTATTTGCACCTAAGAAAAATCAGCTCAATATCTGGTTAATGACAGGAGTAAATGGGGCGGGGAAAACCACCACAATCGGTAAAATTGCCCATATTGCCCGAAAATCTGGCTATAGTACCCTGATCGCCGCCGCAGATACATTTAGGGCAGCAGCAGTACAACAGGTTCAGGTTTGGGGCGATCGCGCTCAAGTAGAAGTAATTGCCAATGTCGGCCAAAACACAGATCCCGCAGCAGTAGTTTTTGATGCTATTATGGCTGCGCAAGCACGAGGTACGGAACTGCTTTTAGTCGATACTGCTGGAAGGCTCCAAAATAAAAAGAACCTCATGGAAGAACTCAGCAAAATTCGGCGTATTGTTGACAAAAAAGCATCAGATGCTAATGTAGAATCCCTACTAGTTTTAGATGCCACGCTAGGACAAAATGGATTGCGCCAAGCAGAGGTTTTTGCTGGCTCCGCCGGGATCAGTGGTGTGGTTCTCACTAAACTAGACGGTACTGCCAAGGGAGGTGTGGCGCTGGCAGTTGTCCAACAGCTTAATTTACCCATTCGATTTATTGGTGCTGGCGAAGGCATTGAGGATCTCAGACCATTTTCTAGTTACGAATTTGTCGAAGCGTTATTAAGTAGTTGAAGTTAACCCAACCTAACTATTTGGTTTCTTCTATGTCCGTATCACCTATCCGTCGACAACCGCCACAAGTTAAAGGGTCAGTTCCTGGCTCTACAATTTTGGTGGTTGACGATCTCAAGGAACTCGTGACGCGGCTTAATCAGGAACAAGCCAAAATTCAAGAGTTACTCAGTTTCTTGGGCTTTGCTTTAAGAAGCTTTACAAATCTCAATCAATTTTTAGAACTAATTCCCTTGATTGCCAGCCGCGTTACGGATGCTGATGGTGGAGCGTTAATTCGGTTTAAGTCCAGCGGGCAGATGCTCTTAGAGTCCTTACATTGCCCCGACAGTGGCTTTAATGGCATGAAGTGCCGCCAACTGCGATCGGTAATTGAGCGGGCAATTCAAGAGGTGATTTCTGGTTCCAATGCCGCACTGGACGATATGGTACGCAGCTACCTCGGGCCAGGTGTGAAACTGTTTGGTACATCAGTTTTAGTCAAAAATGTCGTACAGGGTCGGCTGTATGTATTTAGTCGCAACCCAGAATATGCCTGGAGCGAGCAGCGCCAAAAATTAATGCGCCTGGTAGCAGACCAAACTGCTGTTGGCATTGAGAATAATAACTTGACGGCAGAACTCCTTAAAAAGGAAAGGCAAGACAGAGAACTGGAGATTGGGGCTGAAATTCAGCATCAGTTACTACCGCGCAGTTGCCCTGTAATTGAGGGAGTAGAATTAGCTGCCAAGTGCCTCACGGCTAATCGGGTGGGGGGAGATTACTACGACTTTATTCCCATTAATAAGGGAGAAAAATGGGGAGTGGTAATTGGTGATGTGATGGGTAAGGGAGTACCAGCGGGGCTAATCATGACTATGACCCGTGGTATGCTGCGAGCGGAAGTACTGAACGGGCATACCCCAGGTAAAATCCTGGAGCATCTCAACCAGGTGATGTATGAGGATCTGGAGAGATCGCATCGCTTTGTCACCATGTTTTATTCCGAATTTAACCCCAGGACAAAGATCTTGTCGTTTAGCAATGCGGCACACACTCCTGCCTTGTGGTGGCGATCGCAAACGAATACGATCCATGCCCTCGATACTATGGGGGCAATTATCGGTCTGGAAGTGGGTGCCAAATATGAAGAATCGGAAGTAAAGCTACAGGCTGGGGACGTAGTTCTTTACTATACGGATGGTTTTACCGAAGCTGCCAATCCTAATGGCGATCGCTTTGATGAGGAAAACTTGTACCAGGTACTAAAATGGGCCTGTAAACATTGCGTGCCAAAATCGCCCGACATTAGTCGTCCTCAAGCTATACTCAATTATATTTTTGAGCAAGTACAAGACTTCGTTGGTAAGGATAATCATCATAGCGATGACATCACCTTAATTGTTTTAGAAGTGAAACCATAGGGTATCCTCAAGCTAACTTAGAAATATAACCAAGCCAAATTTAAGCCATGATCGACGTAGCTCACAACCTGATTGCCAACCTTGATATCACCAGTCTCCATCTAGGACATATGCATGTTGGGTATCTCGATTTGGATTGGGATTTTTTACTGGCTCAGGCAAAACAAAACACCCAATTCAATCAAGATGTACTTGCTGACATGACTAAGGGATGGAATAATTTTGTTAAGTCAGGACAAGTATGGGCGCTAATTATTGGGCTAGTACTGGGATATCTATTTAGAAGTGTAACTGCTGCTTGAGAGTTGTCGTATGGATACACAGGCTAAGATCGTAAAAATTTTGCAAGATCGGCTTGATGCCGAGCATGTCGAGCTTGAAGATGAAAGCCACGCGCACAGACACCATCGAGGTAGAATGCACGCCCCTGCAGGTAGCGGTCATTTTAATCTGATTGTAGTCTCGCCGCAGTTTGCGGGTAAAACCCTTATGCAGCAGCATCGTCTGGTATATGACGCGCTCGCAGCAGAAATGCAAACCACGATTCATGCCCTCTCAATTAGAGCCTATACACCTTCGCAGTGGGCAGAGATAAATTAGAGTAGAGAGGTCAGCGGTCGCACTACTGAGGGAGAGTCTTTCTCAACTGTTAGTCCAATTTCCTGTCCGTAGGAAAGCTCAAGCGTATGACCGTCTGGATCTTGCAAGAAAGCCCAATAGCCAACGGGGTATCCAGCATCTTGAGGCTCTTCCAGCAGGATTCCTGCTTGCTTAGCGCGATCGCATAAAGCATCCATATACTCGCGGCTCTCGCAACCAACTCCAAGATGGGCGAGGGGTGATAGGATGGGATGTACGGATTCTTTCTGGATCAGGACGATTGCGAAAGGGCGGGTGCGATCGCAAAGCCAAACCACCTTAACCCCCGTGTTGGCATCAACGCGGCGGTGAATGACATGCATACTGGCGTAAGTGGCATAAAAGTCGATACTGCGTTCTATATCTGACACGGGGAGTGCGATATGAGTGAGTCCAATATCAATCACAGCTTTATCCTCAAAAATAGAATGCTTAGAGGTTCGCCAGGTTATTGCAACTGCGACAATAGCCAAGCACTTACCTGTCCGTGATTGGTTTGGCGCGTACGTCGCAAAGCCTCATTCAAAAAAGTTATACTTAATCCTGGTAAGACAACAGACTCAGTGATGCGGCGGCTGCCACCATTGGCGATCGCAAAGGCAATTACTTGAGCATTTTGGACATCGACAATCCAATACTCATCTACACCTAGATCCTCGTATAGTAAACGTTTTTCACCTTTATCATCAGCCAAAGAAGTATTGGCGATTTCAATTACCAAATTGGGAGCAGGATGCAAGTCTAAATCGATAACGCCAGTCCCCCAAGGGATAGCATCAGCATTGGAGCCAATATAGTAGGACACATCCGGTTGACATTCCTTGCTACCCGTTTTGCGGTAAGAACAATTGTCCTTGCCATTGAGATCGATGCCTTTAATGCCAGCAAAGAGGTGAATGGCATAAATAATAATCGTATGGTCGCTGGCGTGCTCGTTTCCTATTGGTACCATTTCAATTCTTAACTTTCCTTGGTAATAGTAACCTTTAGCTTTTTCGCGATCGGGATCCGAAATAACTTGCATGTATTCATCCCAGGTGGCTGGCACCCATGCATCCGTTGGTAATTGTATCTGTAATTTACCCATAGCTGGCTGCGTAGTTAAGACGTTTGAGGATGTCTTGTCCCGAACTATAATATCTACCTTAGCGTAAGTAGCGATTATCGGGACAGAGCAAAATGACCAAACCTACATTCTTACTTGTTGATGGCCATTCATTGGCATTTCGTTCCTACTACGCTTTTGCCTACCGTGCTGAGGGCGGCTTGCGCACGTCAACAGGCATACCAACCAGTATCTGCTTTGGTTTCCTCAAGTCATTACTCGAAATTTTAGATCGAGAACAGCCCGCTGCCGTGGCGATCGCATTCGATCTCGCCACGCCCACATTTCGCCACGAAGCCGACAGTACTTACAAAGCCGGACGACCCGAGACCCCAGAAGATTTCATTCCCGATCTAGAGAATTTGCAAAAAATTCTGGCGGCGATGAACTTACCAGCCTTTACACTACCTGGCTTTGAGGCCGATGACATCATTGGTACGCTATCTCAACGCGCTAGTCAAGAAGAATACGCAGTGAAGATTTTGAGCGGCGATCGCGATATGTTCCAGCTAGTCGATACCGACAAACAAATTTCCGTACTTTATCTAAACCGCGCCGATAAAATCAATGAATTTCATGCCGCTGAAGTACAGGAAAAAATGGGGATTCGGCCATCCCAAGTGATTGACTTTAAAGCACTATGTGGGGATAGTTCTGATAATATTCCAGGTGTGAGGGGTATTGGCGAAAAGACGGCGATCAAGCTACTAAATGAATACGACAATTTAGAGAATATCCTGGCAGCTATCCCAAGCATGAAGGGAGCGATTAAGAAAAAACTAGAAGAAGGGATAGATGCTGCCAGACATTCGCAATTCATGGCGAGCATAAATCTAGAAACTCCTATAGATGCTAGTTTGGAAGAATGCAAACTCACGGGATTCGATCGCGATCGCTTAATGCCATTATTACAGGATTTAGAATTCAAAGCCTTCATGAATCGGATTGATGATATTCAGGCAAAATTGGGCGGTGTAGTTATACCTAAGCCCGTGCCGGAATCAGAGAATGCTTCCGAAGAAGAAGGTGACTTATGGTTTGATTTTGCTGCGGCAGAAACACAAGCTGAATCGGCAATTTCCCTCAAAACTCTACAACTTGATGTCACAATTATAGATTCATCAGAGAAGTTAGCCTGGCTGCAACAGAAACTCCAATCTCTCGATCGTCCCACCACATGGGATACAGAAACTACGTCGCTCAGCCCTCACGATGCGGAATTAGTGGGAATTGGTTGTTGTTGGGGAGAAAAGATCGATAACGTTGCCTATATCCCGATCGCTCATGCTGCTGGCCAATGTCTCGAATTGCAGGAAGCGATCGCTACCCTGAAGCCCATCTTAGAAGACGCTCGGTATCAGAAGGTTTTACAAAATGCCAAGTTCGATCGCCTCATCTTTAGATCTGTCGGGATAGAGTTAAAAGGGGTCATCTTCGATACCATGATTGCCAGTTATGTCATCGACCCCGAAGCCAGTCATGGTCTGAGCGAGATGTCCCGCAAGCTGCTCGGACTTGAAACCACCAGCTATAAGGACTTAGTCGGCAAGCGCAAGTCAATTGCCGAAGTCTCAATTCCTGATGTTGCCAACTATTGCGGTGCCGATGTTTATACCACCTATTGCCTTTATCCTATTCTCAAGGCTCAATTAGAAGAAAATCCAGAACTGTTGAATCTATTTCAACAAATCGAATTACCTCTAGAACCTGTATTAGCTGCGATGGAGTGGTACGGCATTCGCATTGACAAAGAGTATCTGGCTAAATTTTCAGAGGAGCTAGAAACGGACTTAGAAGCGATCGCGACCAGTGCCTATACTAGCGCTGGCAAGGAATTTAATCTTAACTCCCCCAAACAGCTGAGTGAGATTTTGCTGGAACTTCTAGGCGATCGCTTTACCAAGAAATCCCGTAAAAGCAAGACGGGCTACTCCACCGATGTGGTGGTGTTAAATAAGCTGCAAGGCGAACATCCGCTGATCGATGCGATTCTGGAGCATCGCACGCTGGCAAAGCTCAAGTCCACCTACGTCGATGCTTTGCCAGCGCTGATTAATCCCAAAACTCAAAGAATACATACCGACTACAATCAGACTGTTGCGGCCACTGGCAGGCTTAGCAGTTCCAATCCCAATTTACAGAACATTCCGATTAGAACCTCATTCAGCCGTCGCATTCGAGCTGGATTCTTGCCCGAGGCAGGCTGGACGCTTGTCTCAGCGGACTACTCGCAAATTGAACTACGCATTCTCGCCCATCTCAGTCAGGAACCGGAACTAGTCAAGGCTTACAACCAGGGGGATGACGTGCATACGCGCACAGCCCAGATTTTGCTAGAGAAGACAGAGATTTCCAGCGAAGAACGCCGCCTTGCTAAAATTATCAACTATGGTGTGATTTATGGCATGGGAGCGCAAAAGTTCAGTCGCGAAACGGGTGTATCCGTCAGCGAAGCGAAGAAATTCATCGATGCTTTTAACAACCGCTATGCACGCATTTTTAGCTACATGCAAAGCGTAGAAGCGGAAGTTGAGGAAAAGGGATTTGTGACTACGCTAACGGGAAGGCGGCGCTATTTTCGCGAAATTAAACATTTAAGCGGTCAGCATCGGGCGGCAGCATTGCGATCGGCTGTTAATGCCCCCATTCAGGGCACTAGCGCTGACATTATCAAAGTTGCGATGATTAAGCTCCATGAATTGCTCCAAAACTATCAAACCAGATTGCTATTGCAGGTACACGACGAATTAGTATTTGAAGTGCCGCCTCACGAACTCGCAGCACTCCAACCTTTAATCAAATCAGTTATGGAATTAGCAATGCCTCTATCAGTTCCTTTAGTGGTTGACGTTCATAAAGGCCAAAACTGGATGGAAGCCAAGTAATCCGCGTAAGGTCAGTAAATAATCGAGCTTTCAAAGTGGTAGGTTATTTATAGTGGCAAATTTGTTTTGCTAGTCGTTAGTAGTTACTGTGAGCTAGATCGTGTTACCTCCTGCTATTGCAATCGATCCTATTTTAGAAAGTTGGCTGCGCGAAGATATTGGGCGCGGCGATCGCACCACAAATGCTATTTTCCCGGAACAGTCACCTCTAGGTACAGCCGTATGGATTGCTAAAGTTCCTGGTGTAGTAGCGGGTTTACCGATCGCGGCCAGGGTATTTCAGCTTTTAGATCCTGCCACCACATTCCAATGTTTGCTACCTGAGGGTACTTTTTGCGAGGCGAACTCTCAGATCGCGATCGCGCATGGCAGCATGTCTACTTTATTAATGGCAGAGCGAGTAGCGCTGAATTTGGTGATGCGGTTGTCTGGAATTAGTACGCTGACAAGGGAGTACGTTAAAGCTCTCAGCGATTCCTCCACCAAGCTAGTGGATACGCGCAAAACTACACCAGGACTGAGAATATTTGAGAAGTATGCAACTCTAATGGGTGGAGCGATTAATCATCGTTATGGCTTAGATGATGCAGTGATGGTGAAAGATAATCACATTGCAGCGGCTGGCAGCATCACTGCCGCCGTAGAGAGCATCCGATCGCGCGTTCCATT
The DNA here is from genome assembly GCF_000332175.1 of Pseudanabaena sp. PCC 6802. NCBI lineage: Bacteria > Bacillati > Cyanobacteriota > Cyanophyceae > Pseudanabaenales > Pseudanabaenaceae > Portococcus > Portococcus stanieri. The sequence continues at coordinate 733,335 of NZ_KB235910.1, forward strand.
TACAACTCAAATTGAAGTAGAAACTGAAACTCTACTTCAAGTTAAAGAAGCAGCGGCATTGCATGTAGATGTCATCATGCTCGATAACATGTCTGTAGAAAACATGCGAGAAGCGATCGCCTTTATCCGCAGTCATTCTCCCCATACCAAAATCGAAGCTTCTGGTAATGTCACGCTCGACACGATTAAGGACATTGCCTTTCTAGGAGTAGACTATATTTCTACCAGTGCAATGGTGACGCGATCGTCCTGGTTAGATATCAGTATGAATATTTTGAGTAATTAACCAAAGACCTTACTTTTTCTTACTTTTTCTTACTTTCAAGCCTGAAGAGTTTCTATAAACTTCGTACATCGACTAAGTCCACTGATGCTACGCGGAGAAACCAGTTTGCAAGAAGTAATTAAGAGCATCTCAACTGTGCAATTACCACTTTGCTTACCCTCTATCAGGATGTTTTGCGTTAGCTTGCACGACGAGGCCAGCCGAAACCTGCCTTTGCGGCGAAGACGATGGGCGAGGAGGTCTTCAGCCCGCAACTCGAAGCGGAACCAAACACTACAGTCTTGTAAAGACAAATTGATCGTTAAAATAGTGAGGTACTCTTTAGGTATGAAGTTTAATTTATTATTAAACACCTACCTATACCCTAAAAATAGGATGACAAATGACGAAGCTACTGCGTTTCTAGATTTAGTGGTCAGTGTAAATAAGCTTAATAACCTTCAAGAACTGGTATTTCGAAAATCTTGGGAGGGGCTGAGCTATGTTGAAATTGCCGACCAACATGGCTACGATCCTGAATATATTAAGCAAGTTGGTTCAAATGTTTGGAAACTGCTCACGCAAGAGCTAGGGTTTAAGATTAGTAAAAGCAACTTTCGTGCCGTTATACGAAGATATATTTCTAAAGAATCGGGTGGACGATACGAGCAAAAAGAAGCGTGGAAAGTTTTTATTGGAGAGGATGTAAGCGAAGAGAGCTTGTCTGAAAAATCTGCTAAGGATCCACCACTTCAGCAGGATTGGGGGGCAGCAATTGACTTGCATACTTTCTACGGCAGAGAACGAGAACTCAATCTTTTATCGCAATGGATTTTGGGGGATACATCTAATCCCATTCAGAATGGCTGTCGCCTTGTTATGCTGCTGGGAATGGGTGGCATAGGCAAAACATCTCTATCTATTAAACTGGCTAAACAAATTTGCGAGCAATTTGACTTTGTAATTTGGCGCAGTCTTCAAAACGCTCCACCTTTTTTAGAACTTTTAACGGATTCGATCCAGTTTCTATTTCCTAGAAAAGGGATGCCAGTACCTGAAGCAACTGCTATTAAAGGATCGCTACTGGTTGATTTTTTCCAAAGCTCGCGATGTCTGATGATACTAGATAACATGGAGTCGATTTTGCGATCGGGGGATAATTCGGGTGAATTTCGAGTGGGATATGAAGATTACGCACTTTTTTTCAAGCAAGTAGGTGAGGAAAATCACCAAAGCTGCATTTTATTAACAAGTCGCGAGCGACCAAGATTACTCGAACCCCTAGCAGGAGATCTTTTGCCCGTGAGGTTTATGCCTTTACAAGGTCTGGTAAGACCGGAAGTAATCCAGATTTTTAAACTGCGGGGAGATTTTTCTGCTACTACCGAAGAATGGGATAAACTGACCGCTCACTACGCGGGTAATCCTCTAGCTTTGCAAATGGTAGCCCCGGTAATTCAAGATCTGTTCGATGGCAATATTGCTCAATTCCTAGAACTGCTGTACCAGGGAACGCTAATTTTCAACGATATTCGCAATTTGATCGATCGCCAGTGGCAGCGTTTATCTGTCAAGGAACAGGAGATTATGCATTGGTTAGCGATAGAACGAGAACCTATCTCTCTTCACGATCTTGCCGAGAGAATCCTGCCTTCATCAACCAATATAGATCTGCTAGAAGCATTGATGTCGCTCAGCCGTCGTTCTTTAATCGAAAAAATAACACTTCACGAACCAAATAAAAAAATTACGCGCTTTACGCTTCAGCCTGTCATTATGGAGTATGTCATCCAAAAATTTGTCGATGCGATCCACAAGGAGATCGTACAGTGTGAAATATCTCTTTTCAACAATTTTGCTTTAATTGAAGCACAAGCTAAGGATTACGTGAGGGATGTTCAAACTCGCCTTATTCTTAAGCCCATTGCCGAGCAATTTCTGGCAAGCTTTAACAGTAGCGTGACAAGAGTTCAGGAGCAACTACAGCAAATTTTATCTTTTTTGCGCGATCGCTACCAACTTCAACAGGGATATGGGGGAGGAAACTTATTAAATTTAATTAGTTACCTAAGAGTTAACCTGACTGACCTTAACTTTTCCGGTCTCGCAATCCGAGAGGCATACCTGCAAGGAGTCCCTTTACATAACGTTAACTTCTCTCAGTGTACCTTTCAAAACTCGGTTTTCTCTCAACCTTTTGCTGCCGTTTTATCTGTTGTGTTTCAACCTGATGGAGAAGTTCTCGCAACTAGCAATGCCAACGGGGAGGTGCATTTATGGCGAGTTAGCGACGGACAAATACTTTTGACCTGTCGAGGACATACAAATTGGGTGCGACGAGTTGCTTTTAGCCCTGATGGGAAAAAGCTGGCTAGTGGGAGCGAAGATCGAACGATTAGGATTTGGGATTTGAGTAGTGGTGAGTGCTTGAATACCATTAAAGGGGAAGGATTTAGCCTGCGCGCCATTGCTTTTAGCCCTGACGGTCAAAGTCTTGTTAGTGGCAGCGATGATGCAATTATTCGAGTTTGGGATCCATTGAGCGGCAGTTGCTTGAGACAAATACACGGTCACACAGGCTGGGTCATAGCATTAGCATTTAGTGCAGATGGTAGCCTGCTGGTTAGCAGTAGCGCCGATGAGACATTGAGAATTTGGCAATTTGCCACAGGAACTTGCTTAAAAGAAATTAGAGGGCATAAGGGGTGGGTCGTGCCAGTTAACTTTAGTAGTGACGGCAAGAGATTAGTCAGTGGGGGATTTGATTGTACGGTCAGAATTTGGGATATTGAAGACGGTAGCTGTTTGCGCGTTCTTCAGGGACATACGGCATGGGTATGGGCAGCATCCTTTAGTCCTGATGACCGACTTGTTGCCAGTGCCGGTGTAGATGGAACGATAAGGATGTGGGACAGCGAGACTGGAGAGTGTCTGCATACCCTGAAAGCACATACTAATCAGGTTTGGTCGCTAGCCTTTCACCCTGATGGCAAACTATTGGCTAGTGGCAGTGACGATCAGACCATCCGCTTTTGGGACGTACAAAATGGAAGGTGTCTTAGAATCATTCGAGGCTACACCAATTGGATTAAATCAGTAGCATTTAGTCTGGATGGTAAATTTTTAGTCAGCGGTAGCAAGGATGGTTTGGCCAGAGTTTGGGATATCCAAAACAGACAATGTTCGCACATTTTAAAAGAGCATAAGGAAGGCGCAACTACAGTTGCTATTCATCCAGGCAGTCAACTAATTGCCAGTGGGAACGAAGATTGTAAGATAAAAATCTGGAATCTTTTAAATCGATCTTGTGACTTTACGTTACAGGGACATACGCAGCCTGTCTGGTCAGTAGCCTTTAGTCCTGATGGGCAATGGCTGGCAAGCAGCAGTTTCGATCGCACTGTCCGAATTTGGAATGTTAGCGATTGGTCGTGCTTGCACGTTCTTGAAGGGCATACAGATCGAGTCGGGACGATCGCTTTTAATGCCGAAAGTTCCATCGTTGCTAGCGCCAGCGAAGACATGACCGTGAAACTCTGGGATGTGGCCAGCGGTAAATGCACTCATACTCTAAGGGGGCATACTAATCGAGTGCTTGCTGTCGCGATCGCCCCAAATGGAATCCTGGCTAGCGGTGGGATGGATAACACGATTCGACTATGGGATGTTCGGACTGGCGAATATTTACAAACGCTAGAAGGGCATAGTGGCTGGATTCTTTCTCTAGCATGGAACCCAAGTGGCTCTAATCTAGCGAGCTGCGGCTGCGATCGCACCGTAAAAGTTTGGAATATCGCCAATATGGAATGCAGTCATACGTATGAAGGACATACGAACTGGGTATGGTCGGTGGCATTTAGTCCTGATGGTTGCACGCTGGCGAGTAGTGGTGAAGATGAAACCATTAAGCTGTGGGATCCCTCGCAGGAACGTTCGAGTACTTTGCACATGCAAAGGCTCTACGAGGGTATGAATATTACAAATACAAAAGGTCTCACTGAGGCGCAAAAGGTCTCGCTGAGAGAATTGGGAGCGAAGTAGATAGTTATATTTTGTCTTAGTTTTCGATATACACCTAAGAGAATAAAGGAGCACCATCACCATGACGGGTAGAGTTTTTTTGCCTAAATCGATTGTTGAAACTACTTCTGAAGCGATCGCGAGTCGCCGCCAAGAGAGAGATGTAAACGATCTGGACGTGCAAGTTTGCTTTTATTGCGATCGCGAAACTTATGCGAGCTTAAACTTGAGTGCTGGAGTTGTGACAGAAATCATAGAGTTGCCCAGTGGATATCTACTTTGTGTTGACTGTCACAAACAAGGGGAGGATATAGCGATATCACAAGAAGTGCTGGAATTAGCGCAAAAAATCCATCCAGATATAGATTTCCTGGAAAACCAATTACCTTTACCGAGGGGACTGCATGGATATGCTTTTCACGTTGCTCCTATCCCTCCCGTAATCCCTTATGGGAAGAGAAGCTCGCGCGGATTCCGTATGGCGCTCAACGGTGATGGGATGGTATTTCGGCTGGGTTTTGAGTCTGGTAAAGCCCATCTCAAATCGAGAATTCCTAAACCTCCCGAGTACTATGCCGACCAAGCGACAAATGCATTCTATGCTGATGAAGCAACAAAAAACAACCATTATTGGATGGCTTTTCGCGATGGCGGCCTTGCTCGTACCAGCCTGCTTCTAGGCAATCCCGATCAACTAAATACCGCTTTTCTCGTAACGAAAGAACATCTCCTGCTTACCTTTGATGCAGGTCGCCCTTACATTGTCGATCCCGATACGTTAGAAGTAATCCAGCCGACGGGCGCAACCCAGGAGTGGCTCAGCATGTTTCCTGGGGTTCCGATTCCCTTTACCTTTTTAGGTATGCAAAGTCCCGCACACCCAGTCTGCGACGTGCGTAAAACCAGTAGCACCCAGGATGAGTTTTTTACGACCAACTATTCGACTGGTTACAACGGTGGATTTGCCTTTATCGTCAATTTTTTCTTCCATATTATGTTTTGGATTAATAAAATAATAAATGTGATTTTGGGCAGGCAAAAACCATCTTGTAAGGGTTACAAGGTTAGCTATACCGATCTACTGCGATATCGCTTTAGGCAAGGGGCGAGTCAAGCGATATTAGAGCGATGGCGATTGGTGCGGCGCGACAACCATAAACCCGTAGCTATTCAGCAGACCATGCATCAAATGGGCATTACTGAGGACTACATTATTTTGGCCGATATTGCCTTTAAGATGGAATTTTCGCAAATATTCTCGCCGTTCATTCTAGGATGGATACATGATGATTTTTGGATGCTACCTGGCTTAAAATGGCTGAGGTATCAAGTAGGATCGTTTCTCAATGCTTGCTTTCTACGTTTAATCAAACCCAAACCGTTCACGCAATTTTACATTGTCAATCGTAAAGACTTAGATACGATTCCTGGAGGAAGTGTTGAAAATACAGAAGATCTCCCCACTCTCGAAGTTACTCCCATAACCCTGCCTAAAGAAGTATCGCATTACGCAGTGGATTATCAAAATCCTGACGGTCAAATCTTAATTCAGGTCGCCCACAACAATAACTGGGATGCTACGGAATGGATTACAGAGTTTGAAACATCGAATCCTAACAAACCCCTCAGAACTGATTTGAAAGGTATAAATGCAGGCACGATGGATTTAGGATCGTTGGCAAAGTATACAATCGATGCCAAAACTGGTGCGGTAAATAGAGTTGGGAATCTAGTTGTCGATCGGGATAAAAACACCTGGTCGCCATCGGTCTATACGCACCGCGAACTCTGTCGCGATCGCGCTACCGAGTCAAGCCAAACTGTCAAAAACATTTTTTGGATGTCCTGGGGATTTTCCTGGGAAATTATTCCCGGTCGCGTTTATGAGGCTTACAAACAAGGCAATAATCGAACTTTACCCATCGAACAAATGCCTTCAGACGACAAGCCCATGTCCCTAGTGCGGTTGGATACGACCACGATGCAAATAGCCGACTATTTCGAGTTTCCATTTGGACATTTTGTGCGATCGCCGCAATTTATTCCTAGTTCTGAATTATGTCCGGCAGATCGGGATATCTCAGTACATGGTTATGTTGTCTGCCTCGTTTTGGGTGACTCTCCCGAGGGAAAACCTAAAGACGAATACTGGGTTTTCCATGCCTATGACCTTAAGGGCAAACCCATTTATCGTTTAAGCCATGAAGAGCTACAACTGGGCTTGACAATTCACTCCACCTGGATACCCAATCTTCAGCGCGACAAGTACTCAGAAGCAGAACGGCAGCAGCTAAGAGAGGACTCTGTCAGGCGCGATTACGAGGAGTTAGTAGATCGGGCGTGTTTGAGTGGGCGAAAGAAGAGAGAACTTTTTGATACAGTTGTGTATGAAGGTTATATCAGACAAGTTGCGGAGCAGGACTTAAAAGATTTTTACAAACAGCAGGGATGGCAACCCTAGAAGTGAAGGAACTGGTTGACTGACAAATCTATAGCCCCTCATCCCCCAACCCCTTCGCCCAAAAGGGGCGAAGGGGAGTCAGAAGGATCGATCGGCTTTCAAAGTCCCTCTCCCGCCCTGGGAGAGGGACTTAAGGTGAGAGCAGTAGACTTTTGTCAGTCAACCAGGGTTTGTCATAATAGAAATATAGCGGTTTTCAGATGAAAACGAGAAGGGGGTTTGGGGGCGTTGCCCCCAAGAAGGGGAGGCAGGGCGGTCTTGGGGGTTCCCCGCTAGAGCCACTGCCGTGTGAAACCCCTGCACCCCGTCAATAAAACCTGTTCTCAATTGAAAAACGCTATATGAGCGCAATTGTTAAATTTCATTCATTCACTCTAATTAGTTCATTCGTCAAACTTAGAATAAACATATTGACTTAAGACAACTAACAGGCACCTATGCGCAAACTAATTCGAGGTCTACGGGACTTTAAGGATAACCATTTCCCTTCTCATTTAGAGTTATTTCAACTGCTAAATATGGCGCAAAAGCCCAGGGCTTTATTTATTACCTGTTCCGATTCGCGGATCGATCCAAACTTACTGACCCAAGCGGAAGTTGGCGAATTGTTTATTATGCGCAATGCTGGCAATATTATTCCACCATACGGGATACGGAGTGGGGAGAGTGCTACGATCGAGTATGCAATTCAGTCGCTTGGTATCGAGCAAATCATCGTTTGCGGACATACGCATTGTGGTGCGATGAAAGGTTTATTAAAGCTCGATCGCTTACGCGAAGAAATGCCCTTAGTTTATGAATGGCTAAAACTAGCTGAGGGGACGCAGCGTCTGGTTTTAGAGAATTATACTAATTACCCTGAAAAAGAGTTGCTGGAAATCACAAGTGCGGAAAATGTTCTGACGCAAATCGATCATCTCAAAACCTATCCAATCGTGCGATCGCGTCTTTTTCAAGGTAGGCTCAATATTTACGGCTGGGTTTACAATCTGGAAACAGGTGAAGTACTGGCGTACGATGCCGTCAGCCATTCATACGTTCCGCCACTGCATCAGATCTTAGACGACCTTCCCGAGCCATCTTTTAACGCGGAAGCAATAGGCAACATGGAAGATTTGACCGCGCGAGATCCTAAGAAGCAGTATCAAGCTCCCATACCTGAGTAGTGTTTCAAACCCTTACGCCACAGCCAGCGATTGAGTATATAAAACATCGCACCCCAAGCGAACATCACGGCAATACCTTTGCCAAAGCTTACAGGTAAACCGATAATAATGGCAGATGGGAAATGTACCATGTACGGAAACGGAGTCCACAGTACTATTTGACGAACGTGCTCTGGAAATACCTCTAGCGGTGCCACCAGCCCAGAGAGGAAAAGGTAGATAAGGAACCAGAATTGCTCGATCGCGCTGGCGCGCTCTGTCCAGAAAGCAAATAAGGCAAACGTATACTGAATCAAGAATCGCAGTGAAAAGGCGATCGCTACCACTACCGCAAATTCCAAAACCTGAATTAAGTTAGGTATCCAAAACGAACCGGGATAGAGAGCAAAGAATAGACCCACCAGCACGAAGATGAATGGCAAACGAGCGAAGCGCTCTGCTACGTGGGAGGCGAAGTGATGCCAAACCGGATCGAGCGGTTGCAAAAGTTTATTGGATAACTTGCCCTGGACGACCTCCTTCTCGAATTCCCAAATCACCCACACTACGTTGAACTGTCGTACCACAAATGCTGCTAAAAAGTACCGCACAAAGTCTAGAGGCGAGAGACCAAATCGACCGCCCTGTGCCGCCTGTATCCAGACACCCATCAGGATGAATGGAAGGGAATTAGACAATGCCCACAGGAGCAATTCTGCTCGGTACTCCAGCATGTAGGCATAATAGGTACTGAGTAAGGTTCTGGCTACGCGCACTTGCTGCATTATTTCCGGCTCCAGCGATCTAAGACCATTTGCAAATCTTCGAGGCGAATGGGTTTGGCGATATAATCTTGCATGCCTGCCGCCAAACAGCGATCGCGATCTTCTTTCATGGCATTAGCAGTCATGGCAATAATGATGGGGCGTTTTCCCTTTTCAATTTGGGCATGAATGCAGCGTGTCGTTTCAAACCCATCCATCTCTGGCATTTGGATGTCCATTAAGATCGCGTCATAGTCGCACCGATCTAATGCAGCCAGGACTTCCTTACCGTTACAAGCAATATCTGCAACATAGTTGAGTTTGTGCAGCATGCGCAGCGCCACTTTTTGGTTGACGGGGTTATCCTCGGCGAGGAGAATGCGCAGTGGTAGGTGTGTGGGAGTTGTTGACGATCTAGTGCCATCGGTCGCATCTGTGGAAGCTTGAGCGATAGCAGCAGGCGGAGAAACTTTGCGAACTTTAATAGCGAATGTGAAAGTCGTTCCCTTTGCCAAGCCGCTGCTAACTGCGATATTACCACCCATAAGTCGGATGAATTTGCGGCTAATCGGTAGTCCTAACCCCGTTCCCTCTGATGCTTGGCGACCTGATGCGCTTTGGACAAATGGCTTGAAGACATTAAATAAATCCTCTCCAGCAATTCCCACACCCGTATCTTCAACTTCAAATTGGATAATTGCATGCTCGCTATCCCGATCCTGGTAACTCGCAGGCGACGACAACCGCAACGTGATGCTGCCCTCCTGGGTAAACTTAATGGCATTTCCAATTAAGTTAATCAAAATCTGGCGCAATTTCATCTCGTCTGTACATACATACTGAGGCACGTCATCAGCACGCTCGAATTGGAGATGAAGGCCCTTGGCCTCAGCTTTTAGTCGCAGCATATTTTTGAGACTGTCCAGCATGCGATAGAGATCGAAATTACTTTCATTTAAAACTACCCTACCCGCCTCGATTTTGGACATCTCAAGCACATCATTCACTAGAGAGAGTAGATGTTCGCCGCTGTTGCTAATAATACTAAGAGTTTCCTTTTGGGCAGCATTGAGCGATGGATCGTCGTTCATGAGTTGAGTAAACCCTAAAATAGCGTTGAGAGGCGTGCGCAATTCATGGCTCATGTTGGCTAAGAATTCGCTCTTAGCGCGACTGGCAACTTCGGCTGCTTCTTTAGCTTTTTGTAACGCATCCTCTACCTGCTTGCGATCGCTAATATCGCGAATCACCCAAATAACTGACTCGCGATCGATTGGAGAAATCGAGGCGGAAAACCACTTCTCTCGATCGGCAAATTTGAGGCTGTACTCAACATTAAAATTTTGCTCCGTGCTTAATACGGCTTGAATGTAGCGGAGAAATAAATCTGCTTGTTGTTGAGGAAACACTTCATGTAAAGTCTTGCCAACTAATTCGCTGGCATCCTGGTTCAGCAGATCGGCATTTGTCCGTGGAATCCTCAGATATCGCCCTTCGGCATCGAAGACCACTATTAGTTCTCTCATGGCGGCAAATAGCCCTCGCAATTCAGCTTCAGTCGAGCTTAGTTCTGCAGTTCTCGCCACCACTCGCATCTCCAATTCCAGGTTATTGGCTTTTAGGGCAGTAAAAGACTCGCGTAGCTTGCCAGCCATCTGGTTAAACGATCGCGCTAAACTCTCCAGTTCGCTAATACTTGTTGCCCGCACGTTACGATTTAATGCTTCTTCCTGTGGATTTGTAGCCTCAAACAGCGTGGCTAATTCCTCGGATGCACTGCTCAGGCGGGAAATTGGTTTAGCAATCCAGCGGGAAGTGAGAATCCCTAAAACTATCGTCACGCCCAAGGCTGCCAGACATAGGATAAATGTATTGCGCGTATTCGCATTAATCTCAGCCATAAAGTCATCTTCAGGCATTACCACTACAGCCAACCAATCGAGATTTCGCTCGTCTCGATATGGTAGGATCTGGACGTATTGCACTTTTTCTCCAATCTTGAAGTCTAGTTGGTAAGCCCGATCGATATTTTGGAGAAGGCCAAAATAATTAACTAGAAATTCTGCTGTAGAACGCGTGAGTTTATTTTTACTCTCCGTGGCTTTAATCCGCCGCGCCCAGCTATTGCCCTGAGTATCTTTCTCAAACAAATAAGGCTTCTCACTCGTAGAAGTAGCGACAATCGAACCAGAGCGTTCGATGATAAAGGTTTGACTGTTAGCACTCACTTCGATCTTACGCAGAAAATCGCTTATTTGCCCCAGTAACAAATCTACTGCCATCACGCCTTGCAAATTATCCTGGCGATCGTAAAACGGTTGCGCTGCTGTAATCCCTATTTCACCTTGAGCAAATGTATAGATCTCGCTCCAGGTCGGTTTCTTCGTCGCGATCGCCTTTTTAAACCAGGGTCTTGTGCGAGTGTCATAATCAGGTAGGACTTTTAAGAATTTGGTGCGATTGCCACGTTCGTCTAAGGCATAGATATGACGTTGCGGAAATTTGCCCGTGGTTTTCGCAACTATAGAACCATCTTCTAGTGACCCAGCCAGGGCGATATGACCGTTGGCTAAACCTATATAAATTTGACTAACTGATTGTTGGCGTTTTAGTTGTAAGGTGAAATGTCTTTCCAGCGCTGGCTTGTTATCAATATCTAGCTCGCCAAGCATGACGCTGTTAATGTTAGCTTGCGTGATGTGAAATGGTTCTTCTAAGTAAGTACTTAAATGTTGTTGAATGCGGTTGCTAACTTCCATCCGTGCCTGACCTGCTAGGGCGCTAGTGGCTTTTTGCCCGTTGCGAAATGCCAGCCATGCAGTTAACCCTACAACTGTCACCATTTGCAATACAAATGGCACGACAATCACCAGTACTAATGGCAAAGCTTTCGAGTTTTTTGCTGCCCGATCGGACAAAGCACTACTGGAGTTGTCAGACCGATCGGATAGTTGACTCAACTCAGAAGGTACCATTTCAGTTCTTTCACCGATTTGTTAGATTACTATCTACCCCCTTCTACTTTACCTCAATCGAGATCGAGCGGCGCAAAGCCTTGTCTTTGTGTATTTTCGGTAATTGCCCGAGGTTCGAGGAATTGGAGTAAATAGTCGGGGCCACCAGCCTTAGAGCCGATGCCGCTCAGTTTAAACCCGCCAAAGGGATGGCGATCCACCAAAGCTCCTGTAATGCCTCGATTAATATACAGGTTTCCCACCTCAAATTCTTGGTAAGCACGCTCGATATGAGATGGAGTGCGCGAATATAGACCGCCTGTGAGGGCGTAGGGCGTATTATTAGCGATCGCTAAAGCCCGATCGAAGTTATCTACCTTAATAACCGCCAGTACGGGGCCAAAGATTTCTTCCTGCGCGATCGCTCCTTCGGGATCGACATCGGTAATGATCGTCGGCCCAACGTAAAAGCCGCGATCGGGGGCAGGCATTTCCAGTGCTATGGTGGCCGTTTCGCGGCTCTTTTCGATATAGCTGCGGATCTTGGCTTGGGCGGCAGCATCGATGACGGGCCCCACCTTAGTATTGGGATCGCTGGCATCGCCAACGACCAGCGATCGCGTGGCTTCGACCAAACGCTGCAAGAAAGTTTCATATACTGGCGCGAGAACCACCACGCGGGAACAGGCAGAGCATTTCTGCCCGGCATAGCCAAAGGCAGAATGCACCACTCCCACCACTGCCTGGTCGAGATCGCTGCTTTCATCAATAACGATCGTATTCTTGCCGCCCATCTCTGCGATTATGCGCTTGAGATGTTTTTGTCCGGGGCGCAAAATAGCAGCATCAGCATAGATCTGACAGCCTACCTGTTGCGATCCAGTAAAAGCAATGAGATGTACGTCAGGATGCTTGACTAAATGCGCTCCTACCTCCGAGCCGCGACCGGGCAAGTAATTAAATACGCCATCCGGCATTCCCGCTGCTTGAAACACCTCTGCAATTTTTGACGCGATCGCCGATGACTGTTCGGCGGGTTTGAGAATGACTGTATTGCCAGTAACCAGCGCGCCTGCACTCATGCCCAGGGCGATCGCCAGCGGGAAATTCCAGGGTGAAATTACCACCGTAACGCCACGCGGTTGATAGATGTAGAGATTATCTTCACCGGGCACGGAACGCGCGTGCGGCTTGGTAATGCGTTCGATCTCTTTGGCATAGTAGCGACAGAAGTCAATTGCTTCCGATACTTCCGCATCAGCCTCGCGCAATGGTTTTCCCACCTCCCAAACGATCCAGGCCGCCAGTTCTGCCCGTCTGGTTTCCATAATTTCAGCGGCACGACGCAGGATATTGGCGCGATCGCTGGCCGACCTGTACTTCCATGCCGGAAATGCTTGTTTTGCTGCCGCGACAGCTTGTTCTGCTTGCTCTATACTTGCCAAACCAATCCTGCCCACTACTTGACTAGAGTGAGAAGGATTGAGCGAATCGACAAAGGTGATTGTGGATACGGCTTCTCCTGCAATTATTGGGAAGTAGGTTTGACCAAATTGACTGGCGACGAATTGAATTGCATCGGTGGCAGCGGTGCGTTCCTGCACCTGCGCGTAATCGGCATCCGGGGCATTGCTGAAGCCATCAAAGATGACCTGGCAATGCTTCCCATCTGAGGTTTCCATCGTTGGTGGAGCTATTAACTCCGATATGGGGCGCGATTCGCTCGTACTGAGCCGCAGAAACGAGCTATTTGCCGTATTCTCTAGCAAACGACGGATGAGATAGGACATACCTGGGATTAACTCGCCAAACGGGCAGTAGATTCGCATCCGATGCCCCATATCTACAACGGACTTGGCAAATCGATCGCCCATGCCGTATAGTGCTTGCAATTCAAAGCATCTTGGCGGGATTTGCAAAGTTTGCGCGATCGCGATTGCTTTAGCGAGCGATCGCACATTATGGCTGCCAATCGCTGCATAGAGATACTGGTGATTTTCCAAGAGAATTTGTACTAAGCGCTCGTAGTTAAAGTCAGTGGAGCTTTTTTGACTGTAGACGGGCAAATCCCAACTGTATTGATAAGCCTTAATTGTTTCTTGATCCCAATATGCCCCTTTCACCAGGCGTACGGTTATGGGCTTGCCGCGTTCCTTTGCCCAAGCGACTAAGTCGATCAAGTCCCGTTCGCTATCGCGCAGATAGCCTTGAAGAGTCATGCCGACATCGGTGCGATCGCGGAATTCTGGTTCCATTAAGACCTGCTTCAGAATATCCAATGTCAGAGTTTTATAGGCATACTGCTCCATATCGAAATGAACTCCGCAGCCTAACTCCGCAGCTTTCCTCAGTAAAGTGCGTGCGGGTTCGCTAACTTTTTTTGCTGTCGTCACGGGATCGAGCGGATCGAATTGCGAATAAAAAGCACTCAGTTTGACGGATACCTGTACCTTGGGCAAAAGTTCGTCACCAAAGCGATCGACACCTTCAATTGCTTGCCAGGTTTTAGCTCGCTCCGATAGCTCGTTCATCATGTGTAGATATCGATCTAGATAAGCCTGCGCCTCTTGCTCGCTAATCACCGCCTCCCCTAATAAATCCATCGTAAAACAGAAGCGATCGCGCCTCAGTTTCTCAATGGTTTTGATGGCTTCTGGCAAATTTGCCCCACTAATGTATCGCCGCGCCAAGGTTTCTACTGCTGTGCCAAACGTACTAGCAGCTAGGGTCGCAGTGGGAGAGTTGGGGTTATCGGTACCGAAGTTGAGAAGGGACTTAATGGCGGGCATGTTAACCGCATCGCTAGCGAGGTACTCGTGCATATGTCTTGCCGTTCCAGACTTGCTGCGTAGAGAAGGTAAGCAATCGATCAGGCGAAATAACTGCACGCGCAACCCCTCATTCGCCATCGCCCAAGCCATCAGCTTATCGTCAAGACGCATTTGCGCTTTCAGACCTTCCCAGAAAGTACCCTTACCCGCCGCCAAGATTTTCTGGGCAATTTCTTGAGTCGTTGCTTCATAGCGATCCTGAGACTGTGGGGTATTGGAGACGGGTAAGTCACGATCTTGGCTAATCACGTTAATAAAAACTCCTGATATGTCTATGCTTGGCAGCTTGGGAAATTTGAACTGCACGCTCATATTCTCTCTTATGCCACATTTGCAATTGTTGCCAAGTCAACCAACTCCAACATGGTAAACGGCTTGAAAACTATAAGTGGTTGAGCGCTCACTTTTATTTAATCCTTTAACCAGTAAGGTTTTACAGGTTTAGGCTTCAAGTGTATTGGGTGTTTTAATGGTGTTTTAATGGTGTTTTAGTAAAGCTTCTTTACTAAAGCTTAACTATTTAGAGCGATCGCAAAAAATTAAAAACGGGTATAATTTTTGTATAAATCGTGACAAAAAGTTGCGAAAAAGTTTGTATCGCAATTGTCTCAGCGAAATATACCTTAATCAAAGACATTTATGCTACCCACTCTCCATTATTCAATTGATGCTATTCGTGACGAGGCGCGTCATTTAGTTGAAACTGGTAGCCTTACCCGCCAGCAACCCATTCATTCTCTCTGCCGCTTCATTCCCGATCGCCAGTGGAGCGATGTCGAACACGAACTAGAGGTCAACCAGTTTTTACTGCGCGATCGCATTGCCGATCTGTTCAGTCAGGAGGACTGGTCTAACGACTAGCGACTTGCTTTACAGGTATGCCACCTATAGCCTGTAAGGTATTGAGAAGTACAAACAGGCCACTAACAATTGAGATAAGCGTAAAAAAGATCGCACTCCAGCTATGGTTCTTTAGCTAGGGTGATAGAGCGGTCTATTTGTTAGCGCTTGTTAGTAGGTACCAGCATGTAAAAATTCAAAAATTCTGATTGCAAGCCACAACATGCCATACTTTATATAATGTTAGGGCTTGTGTTTTTTAAAACCATTGTTAATATATTTTTAATTATTGAAACCTATTGAAATGATTTTTACGGGAGGTCACCAAGGAAGTTGGGCGGTAGCCAGGAGCATAAAGCGAGACAAAGCCAACAGCAAATTGACAGGCTCAAGCAGTTTGCCGATCTTTCTGCTACTATGCTGAACTTAGATACAGAAATGGCAGTGGCAACAGGCATGTCTCAACCAACTAAAGCTGCGACAATTGTAATTGGCGGTGGGGAAGACAAGGTACAAGACCGCGTAATCCTTCGTACGTTTGTGGAAAGATCGGGTGCCTCCTCGTCGCGCATTGCCATTATTCCTTCTGCCTCTCGCGAACCTGATATTATCGGACGCATCTATTATGAAATTTTTTCCGAATTGAGAGCTGAGAAAGTAGAAGTGCTTGATATTCGGGAGCGCCAGCAGCAAACTATGGAGGAAGCCCAAGAGCAACTCGATCGCTTCACTGGCGTGTTTATGACCGGCGGCGATCAGTTGCGCCTGTGCAGTCTCATTGGCGAAACTCCGCTTGCGATCGCCATTAGGGAAAGAGTCCATCAAGGCAAATTGGTGCTGGCAGGTACTAGTGCTGGTGCCGCCGCCATGGGGTATAACATGATTTCCGGTGGCGGCAGTGGCGAATCGCCCCATAAGGAAATTGTCACGATGAGTATCGGGTTGGGAATTTTGCCTGACATTGTCGTCGATCAGCATTTCCATAACCGCAATCGCATGGCCAGACTGATGACTGCGATCGCCGCCCACCCAGATAAGTTAGGTATTGGCATTGATGAGGATACGGCAGCCATCTTCGAGCAGGATGGCTTGATGAGGGTCATGGGTAAGGGCACTGTTACAGTAGTCGATCCTGGCGAAGTTTCCTACAGCAATCAGGTGTGGGTAAGTAATACAGCCCCCCTCACCATTCATAATTTGCGAGTACATATTCTTAGCTCAGGCGGTACTTACCACCTGAAAAAGCGAATGCCCTTAAGCCCGATTATCTAATACCAAATCTGCACCAATTACCCCCTATTGCCCGGCGACTGGAAGTAGGGGCTATACAAACAAAGTCGGCCTGCGCAAGCCCTGAAAAAAGTGGGTCAAACCAGTAGCGGAGTAACTTCCGCCGGAGCTAACGTTACAGATAGGCTGACGTGAAATTGCGATTCAAAGGGTTGCTTTTTATAATCCAGGCTCCACAGTTCCAGGGTGCAAGGATCGTTACTCTGCGCTGGGACAACTTGCAGATGACAAACTTGGGCTTTGAGGTCACAGGCGAGCTTAATCTCTTTGACTGCGCCAATTTGTCTGCGATCTAACGCTACCGCTAGCCTGAGTAATGGGTTGACCTGATCTACAAACAGGCGAAAGCGCTTGTTCGCGATCCGTCGATAGTTCTCGTGCTTCTTGCGCGGTTCGCTTTTGCGGTGGTAGCGTGCCAGATTGGCAATGGCTTCAATCTCTGATTCCGTATAGCCCAGTAGCCCACCGTTGCGAATTAGATAGTAGGAATGTTTGTGGTGGGCGCTATGGTTCACAAAGTGACCGCAGTTATGCAAGATCGCGGCGGCCCACAGCAAACTGCGTTCGGTATCTCCCCAATTGTGCAGGAAACCCCTGGTTTGGTCAAAAAGGCTTAAGGCTAGTGTTGCTACCTGGCTGGCATAGTTGATATTAACCCCAAATTTCTCAGCCAATTTCATCACATTGCGATCGCGCACGGAACTTTGGTAGCGCATCCGATCTTCGATCAGACCGTGCTCTAGCATCCACTCCACAATCAGACCTTCGCGCAGCGATCGCTGGCAGATCGTAATTTTATTGGCCTGGAGCATTCGCATTGTCTCCAGGAGAATCATCGACCCGGCTAAAATAATATCCGCCCGCCGTTCTCGTACTAAAGCAGTGCGCTCGGCCAGGTTCATCTTTTTGAGGCGCAATACAATTCTTTCCACGTCCGCAAAGGTCATTTCATATCCCTGCAGGGGGTTTGGCACTGTGCCAAACTTTTCTTTGGCATGGATCGCGGCAATAGTTTCAATCGTGCCGGAGGTGCCGATCGTGCGAGCTGGACTGCCATCTAACAATACGCGCAGATCGTCGGTCGGTCTTTCTAACATGCCGCGAACGTAGATTTGCAAGCGCTCGAATTCCGGATTCGAGATGGGATCGGTACTGATAAACAGGTCGCTTAGTCTCACGGCACCAACTTTGGTACTGCTCAGAAAATCCGGATCGCGTCCGTCACCTAAAATTAATTCCGTGGAGCCGCCGCCGATATCAATGATGACGTGGGGCTGGTTGTTGAGTTCGAGCGCCGATAGCACGCCCAAGTAGATCCGCCGCGCCTCTTCTTGCCCCGAAATTAGATCGACCCTCAACCCCAATTCCCGCTCGATGCTAGCAATGAAGTCCTCACCGTTGGGGGATTCGCGCACGGCACTGGTGGCGACCGCAATAATTTCTTCCACCTCCATGCTGCGACAAATTTCTTGGCAGCGGGCTAATGCTACTAGCGATCGGTGCATGGCCTCATCCGTGAGGCTACCTGTCTTAGCACAGCGCTCGCCCAGCCTGGTTGTCGCTTTTTCAGTCGCGATAATTGTCATGCTAGGCAAGTTAGTATTTACCTGTACAACCACCATATGGATGGAGTTAGTACCAATATCGATCGCCGCCAGGATTCTATCTGAGTTCATTTCGGTTACTTAGGCGTTCCCCAGGAATGATTTGAGCCTATTAGCTAAGTTACCAAAAAAATTGCGCTCCAAAATTACCGCAATATTTGTTTGCAGAAGTTTCAGGTGATGTTTGCGAAATCTTCATATTTATCGCAATTCTCACAGTCAAGATCCTTTTCATGCCGCTTCCCAGTTCAGACGGGCTATGCCTGCAATTGTTGTTTTATAGCGGTTTTCACTTGAGAACGGGTTTTATTTTTGGGGTGAAGGGGTTCCACACGGCAGTGGCTCTAGCGGGGAACCCCCAAGACCGCCCTGCCTCCCCTTCTTGGGGGCAACGGCCCCAAACCCCCTACTCTTTCCGATCTGAAAACCGCTATAGACTAGAATCCCACCGCCAAGAGCGAAATGCAGATGTGGAGGTATGTCAAAATTAACTTAATGCGATAATGGTAAAACTATGGTTGTTACGCAAAGTAGTCCCCTTAAGCCACCCGATGGCATCTAAGATGGCTAAACAAAAAAGCCACCCTGCTCTGGTTGGCGCTCTTGTCGTAGCGATCGCAGCACTAGCTGGTTGGCAACTCTACAACCTGCGGCAATATTTGGGACGCAAACAACCGCAAATTGATATTGCCGCCCTGGAAAGGCGGATTCACGCGCTGACGAACGAACAAAGGCGCAAACACGGTATTCCAGAGCTACAATTTGACGATCGTTTAGCAAAAGTTGCGCGCGCGCACAGCCAGGATATGTCAAACAGGAACTTCTTCCAACACATTAATCTGGAGGGTGAAGATCCGGGCGCGAGGGGAAAAAAGCTAGGCTATAGGTGCGTAAAAAACTACGACACCTATTACACTGAAGGCTTATCAGAAAACCTCATGCGTACCTATCTCTACGATTCTGTTTTGGAACGGGCTGGCATTGTGGTTGGCTACGACTGGCGTACTCCTGAGGAGATCGCCCAAATTAGCGTTGATGGTTGGATGAATAGCCCCGGCCATCGCCGTACCCTACTGACCGCCACCTACGATCGCGAGGGAATTGGCGTTACGATTTCACCGCACCAAGAAGTGTACGTTACCCAAAACTTTTGCTAGGAGGACTCTATGGCCGATCGAGATAAACAAGAATCTGGACGAGAATCCAAACCTACTATGGGTGGTGGGATGCCTGTAGTGAGCTATTGGGCTGAGAAGACTCTAACGCCCCAAGGGTCTCTTCTGTGGCAGACGCTGATGCACAAAAGTGCTTGTCTCTCTTGCGCCTGGGGCGCGGGCGGTCAAAAGGGAGGATTTCGTAATGAAGATGAAGAGCCGCTGCAACGATGTGCGAAAAGCGTAGAAGCGATCGCCTCAGAATTGATGGAGCCAGTACCGGAACGCTTGTTTGCCGATCGCAGCATCGCCGAACTCCAACAGTTAACTTCCCAAGCAGCAGATCGACTGGGCAGGCTCAGTTTCCCAGCTATCCTCAGAGCCGGATCGTCCCACTACGAGCGCATAAGTTGGGATGAAGTTTATGAGTTGGTGGCAGCGGCATTGCGAAGATCGCCGGAACGGGTAGCATCCTACAGTTCTGGACGATCTTCTAACGAAGCGGCGTATTTACTGCAACTGATGATGCGGGCTTTGGGTTCCAACAACCTCGCGGATTGTTCCGATCTTTGTCATGCTGCTTCTACGGTGGGACTGAAGCAGATGTTTGGTTCGGGCACGTCAATGGTAAGTCTGAGCGATCTAAAGCAGGCGGATTGCGTTGTGTTAATTGGCTCCAACGCTCCTGCCAATCACCCTCGCTTAATGAACGAGTTGATTAAACTGCGCGATCGCGGCGGCAAAATTGTCGTTGTCAATCCACTCCAGGAAGTGGGATTGGTGAAATTTGCTTCGCCAGCTTATCCCTTAACTTCGCTCTTAACTGGATCCGAGATTGCCTCGCTCTATATTCAACTAATTCCAGGTAGCGATGTCGCTTTGTTTGTCGGCATCCAGAAATCTCTACTAGAGCAGGGACTAGTCAAGTTTGACTACCTCAAACAACATGCGGAAGGGTGGGAAGCGGTAATTCACCAGGCCGAGCAGACTAGCTGGGATGCGATCGCCAGCACCTGCGGGATCGATCGCGAAGCGATCGCCGCTGCTGCCAAAGTCATCGGCACGGCGGAACGAGTAGTTTTCGCCTGGGCGATGGGTGCCACCCAACATGCTAATGGTGTGGATAATATCTTCAGTATCGCCAATACTGCCCTGTTAACTGGTAACGCGGGTAAGGTGGGTGCGGGGACGATGCCCATTCGCGGGCACTCCAACGTACAGGGTTTTGGCTCGATGGGCGTGACAATTCGCCTCAAAGAGGAGATCCGCCAGGCACTGGAACAATTGCTACAGCGATCGCTCAGTCGCGTACCTGGTTATGATACCCGTGCCGCGATCGTCGCAGCCGATGAGGGCAAACTCGATACTCTCTTGTGTTTGGGAGGAAATCTCTATGCGGCGAACCCAGACTCGACGCAAGTTCGTCGTGCTTTGGGAAAGATCGAGACGATTATTTACGTAGCAACCAAACCCAATCTGGGACATTTCCACGGTCTTGCTAAGCAAAATACGATTATCGTGCCAGTATTTGCTCGATTTGAGAATCCCCACAAAACCACTACCGAGTCGGGTAATAATTTCGTGCGGCTTAATGATGAAGGGACATCTCATCTCAAGGGGCGATCGGCCACGGATTTAATTTCGGAGGTGGAATTTCTCACTGAAATTGCCCATCGCTTGCATGGCGATACTCCGGTCGATTGGCGCAAGCTTCAGGATACGAAATATATTCGTCAGCTAATTGCCAAGACTATACCTGGTTACGAGCAAATTGGCGAAATCGACGACACAAAATCTGAGTTCACAATTAAAGATCGCATTTTCCACGCGCCGCATTTCCCCACGCCATCTGGCAAAGCCACTATGTTTGTCACTCCGATACCGAACCTGAAGCTACCCACTCTTGCCGACTTTGATATTCCCAGTTCTGCCAGAGCGATCGCGGTAACGCTTAGTACGGGACGGAGTTACTCGCAACACAATACTGTAGTTTACAAGCAGGGTGACTACTATCGCGGTATGCCCCATCGCAACTGCATTCTGATGAATCGAGATGATGTCGAAGGTGCTGGGTGGAAGGAACACCAGCGCGTTACGGTTAAGGGCGATGCGGGTAAGATGGAGAGTGTAGAAATTATCTACGGTGCAATTCGACGGGGTTGCGCTTTGATGTTCTACCCTGAAGTGAATGCGATTTTCTCTGCTCAGATCGATCCGCGCTGCGGCACGCCCGCCTACAAGCGCGTACCCGTAGCCATCTATCAGGAACCCATTCTATAGCCGTAGACAGATCTGTTAGGACAGGGGGTGTGGGGGCGTAGCCCCCACGCAGGGGAGGCAGGGCAGTCTTGGGGGTTCCCCGCTAGAGCCACTGCCGTGTGGAACCACTGCACCCCGTCCTAAGCCTATTGGCTATAGCTATATGAGGCGATACCCACGAAAAATTTACAGGCAATTTCTTCTTTCCAGTAGTTTGGCTTGGTTGCGTTCATGTCATCCGATCTAAGGTGCGGTATTGGACGGCCTCGGCGAGGTGGGGTGTTTCGATCGCTTCTTTGCCAGCGAGGTCGGCAATCGTGCGGGAAACTTTGAGGATGCGATCGGTGGCGCGGGCGGAGAGTCCAAGGCGGCGGATGGCAGCTTCAAGAAGGCTGAGGGATGACTCGTCGAGCTGGCACCACTTACGTAGGTGGCGACTTTGCATTTGGGCGTTGCAGTTGAGTTTTGCTTCTTTTTGGAAGCGCTCTTGCTGGCGTTGGCGGGCAGCCTGGACGCGCGATC
Organism: Pseudanabaena sp. PCC 6802; assembly: GCF_000332175.1. Lineage (NCBI taxonomy): Bacteria > Bacillati > Cyanobacteriota > Cyanophyceae > Pseudanabaenales > Pseudanabaenaceae > Portococcus > Portococcus stanieri. The sequence goes on from NZ_KB235910.1 coordinate 755,444, forward strand.
GCACCTCGGTTGAACTTTCGCCTTCCTTATAGCTGGTCATTTCCTCGGGTTTGAGGCGGTTGACTGCGACCTGGAGGTCGATGCGATCCATTAATGGCCCTGATAGCTTAGCCCAATATTGTTCGCGTTGTTTGGGCGTGCAGGTGCAGGCTTGAATGGAATCGCCGTAGTAACCGCACTGGCATGGATTTGTACTTGCAACTAAAGTGAATTGGGATGGGTACGTAACGGACTGTCGCGTACGGGAAATAGATACGTAGCCATCTTCTAAGGGCTGTCGCAGGAATTCCAATACTTCGCGTTTAAATTCTGTAAGTTCGTCAAGGAATAAAATACCATGATGAGCGAGGGATATCTCACCAGGCTTGGGATAACTGCCACCACCCACAAGTGAGGGGCCGGAAGCGGAGTGATGGGGACTGCGGAAGGGGCGATCGCTGACCAAACCTCTGCCCTTGAGCAATCCGGCGACGGAATGCACTTGAGTAGCTTCTAAGGCTTCTTGGAAAGTCATGGGAGGCAAAATCCCCGGCAAGCGTCGTGCCAGCATGGTTTTGCCAGAACCAGGCGGCCCCACAAAAATCAAGTTGTGCCCGCCCGCCGCCGCAATTTCGAGGGCGCGGCGAGCGTGTTCCTGACCCTTGACATCTTTAAGATCTAATGGAAAGGGGGCGGCAGAATTGGATGAATTTGAAAGTGTTGTTGCCCTGCTGGCTGGAGTGTACTTATGGGGCGTAGCGAGAAATTCTCCCACTTCGGTGAGGTTGCGCAGGCCGTAGACAGATAAACCTTCAACTACTGCTGCCTCTTGAGCGTTCTCGACCGGAACGATCAGGGCTTTGATGCCTAGTTTAATCGCTGTAGCAGCGATCGGCAGCACGCCTGCGACGGGACGCAAGGAGCCATCGAGGGATAGCTCGCCCAGGAACAAAAAATTATCGATTAGTTGCACGTTGACTTGCTCGGAGGCGGCCATAATCCCGACACTGATTGGCAGATCGAAGCTGGGACCCTCTTTACGCAGATCGGCAGGCGTAAGGTTGATAACTATTTTTTTCATGGGAAAGGTATAGCCGGAATTTTTGAGGGCGGACTTGACGCGCTCTTTACTTTCCTGGACGGCGGTATCTGGTAACCCCACCACCACAATTCCCGGCAGTCCTCCGGCCACATCAACCTCAACCCCTACCTGGATGGCTTCGATTCCTAGAACTGAGGCACTCCAAACTCTTGCTAACATTTAAGTGCCCCTCCATGAATCTTGGCTTAATTGTATTTGTGTAATGCTACTAAGCTTCCCGTTTAAAAGTTGATATTGGTCAGTTCGAGGTTGATGCAAACATTGCCAACACCATGCAAATAATGTTCGCAAGGATGCACAGGTATCCGGGTTTGATAAAACTTTTTCAGTATCAAGGCAAGCGAGAATTTGTCCACCATGTTCTAACTCCTCAAAGCCCTGATAAATTGCCTTTAATTTATTTTTAGGATGAGGAATCTCTTCAACATCATAGTCACAGTCTTCTAAAGAAGTCCCCAGGACTGAATTTACTGCGCTAGCATCAGCAAAATAGTATGCTTCCAACATGTTAACGAGGAAATGCACAGAAGCTCGATGTTTTTCTTGAGAAAGCATCGTATCAAGTGCAAGTCGGTAACGATTAAAAACTTCTGTTGCTTGGTCTCTGCGATCCTGTTCTAGATCGTCAATCAAAAGTACATAGTCGATGTTTTCATTTAACCGCCTTCTGGCTTCAAGCCCAATCTCCTCCTCATCTCGATTGGGAATTGTTTGACCGCTCCCTACCATTTTTAACTTTTTCTTGTCAGAAGTAATTGGCGATCGCTGTCCGATTTGACGAATGACCTCAAAATAACAAGTCCCCAATTTTGTCAGCGAACGAAAAAGCATAGGTAAGTGTTGAGCTTCAGTATCTCCAGTCACAATTAAGCCAAACTTGACGAAACGCCATGCTGAGTCGCTCATCTAGCTAACCCTTCAACCAAAGTCTGACTTTGCCGACTTTGTGGTGCGATCGCCTCAGACATATACAGCGAACCAACAGCATATTCCTCTAGCAAATCCTGGACTTCCTCCATTTCGCTAACTCTTTTAATTACAGTTTGCCCCAGATCGTCTACTTCGGTAACTAATATATTTTCTGGATTAAATTGACTCATCAAAACAGGAGAATGAGTAGCAATAAATACTTGTTTATTCCAGCTTGTTGTAGCTAGTTTTACTGCCTTGGCAAAGGTAGCGATCGCCCAGGGATGTAGAGATATTTCTGGCTCATCAAATAAGATTAAAGAATTGCGCTCTTCTCCTTCAGAAAAAAGCGCTGTGAGGTGTATAAGCATTTGCAAATAACCATCAGACACTCCCGAAGCTTGAATTGGTTTTCGTCTTCTTCTCTCTAAAAAACTCCCATAGACTGTACTTGGGCCAGTCTGCTCGATTAAAAGATCGTCAAACAATGGGAAACTTTCTCTCATGAGATCGACAATTGTATCGTACCGTCGATCGATTCTGCGCTTATCATGCAGGTTTCTTAAAACTGACCAGAGGTTATCAGATCGATCCCACAACCATGTGTGATAGCTAGACTCCGATCCTCTTTGCTTCAAGACAAATAAGTTAGCTTGTCGCGCATGATAGAGATGTACGAAATGAAGTAACTTGTCTAATTCAGAGGTTTCTTCAACATCTTCTTGAAAATCAACATACTTACTAAAGGCAAGTCTTTCGGGATCTCTCAGATCGAAAGTAGCATAACCAAGGGATAGATGATAGAATTTAACCTTATCACTACCAACTTTGCGATCGATTAAATTAATATTTCTAACCTTGGAGTATAATTTTTCTCCTACAAAGGGTTCGATTCTTCCTGATGAATAGCTGAATAGAACCTCATATTTTACACTCTCAGTTTCAATCTCAATTGATATATTTGTATTTTCATCGTCTGCTCCATCCCACAATGCTCCAATGCCGTGGCTCCTAGCGCTGGATGCTTGTTCAACCCCTCTAATTGCACAATCTCGAATAAACCAGATTGTATCTAGAAATGTTGACTTGCCAGCACCGTTTGCGCCAAATAGGACGTTCAAATCTTTAAGCTCGATGTCTATATCTGCTAACGAGCGAAAGTTTTTAACTCTGAGGTGCGTTAATTTAGACATGGTACCTAACTAACTGTCTTGACTTATCTGAGCCTGACCTGTAAATACTTTTTGGGCTGGGCCTGTCATTAAGACATGGTTGGTTTCCGCAACCCAATGAATCTTGAGATCGCCGCCGGGGAGGTTAACGGTACAGGTGCGATCGCACAGGTCATTTAAGACGCCGGCAACCACAGAAGCGCAAGCTCCCGTACCGCAGGCGAGGGTAGCTCCAGCTCCGCGCTCCCAAACGCGCATTTTCATGTAGTCGCGACGCACCATTTCAATAAACTCGGTATTGGTGCGCTGAGGGAAAACGGCATGATGCTCGAATTTTGGGCCAATCTCAGCTAAAGTGATATTACCTACATCGGTCACAAAAGTAATGCAGTGGGGGTTACCCATGCTGACGGTGGTGACATGCCACGTTTGTCCTGCCACTTCAAGCGGAACGTTAATGGCTTTGCTGTCCGGCTCGGCTAGTGTAGTGGGGATTTCCCGAGCCAGCAGGCGCGGTTCTCCCATATCGACGGTAATCTGTCCGTCCGCATCCAGTTGCAGTACCATCAGACCCGCTCCAGTTTGGATGTGGTAGCGTTTGTCTATAGGAGCTATTTCCAGATCCACCATAAATTTGGCAAGGCAGCGGATGCCGTTACCGCACATTTCTGGCTCGGAGCCGTCGGAGTTAAAGATCCGCATGCGGTAATCTCCAGGCTGACCATCTGTGGCGGGGAGCAGGAAAATTACGCCGTCAGCACCAATGCCAAAGTTACGATCGCACCACTTAATTGCTTGTGCTGCTGTGAGTTTTGGTTCGGGGCGATCGCGGTTATCGATCAGGATAAAGTCGTTACCGAGACCGTGATATTTGCTAAATGCTAATTGTTCTACCTGTGATGCCATGCCCGAAACCTAGATCGTAAGTACTTATTTGCCTTAATCGTAACTTAATACCAATTTAAATTGTTGTGGTTGCGGATGGGAGGTGGGGGCAATGACCCCATGCAGGGGTTCTACCCCTTCACCCCGTTCGATCTGAGGACAGCATGTTGGACTGGCATCGGCATAGTGTGCGTGACTTGAAAGGGGCTTGCCCCCCATTGCTTAGTCCCCCCATCAACTGTTCAGAAATCCTACTAATTGCTCTAATTTTTGCCATGCGGCACCGCTGCTAATCACTTCAGATGCCAGCTTTACTCCTTCTGCCCAGGTATTTGCTTTGCCTGCTACCCGTAAAGCAATGCCACTATTGAGGGCAACGCAATCTGTCTGGGCGACTGTACCCTTACCCTGCAATACAGAGCGTAGAATTTCAGCATTTTCAGCGATGCTGCCACCTTTAAGTGCAGAGCTAGAAGCATTGGATAATTCTAAAGCTTGCGAGTCGATCGCTTCTAAGGTAATGCGATCGCCCTGTAGAAAGGCAATATCCGTAAGATCGCCCAAACCTGCCTCGTCCATCCCTTCGCGGCTGTGCAAGACGACGGCTTGCTGGCGACCCAGGATCTGGAGCGCCTGAGCCACAGTCTGAAGCAAATCCTTGTGATATACGCCCATTACCTGCGCGGTTGGTTGTGCGGGATTCACCAGTGGCCCGATCAGATTAAAAACGGTGCGAACGCCCAAACTGCGACGAATGGAACCCACAGCTTTCATGGCAGGATGCCAGTTAGGCGCAAACAGGAAGGTAATTCCCACAGAGGGGAGCGCGTCGTAAATTTTCTCTGGTGTCGCTGCCAGATTCACGCCCAGCGCTTCCAGGACATCGGCTGAACCCGAGCGGCTGGACATGGCGCGATTGCCGTGCTTGGCAACTGGAACGCCAGCGGCGGCAGCGACAAAAGCTACGGCAGTTGAGATGTTAAATGTCTCTGCTCCATCACCGCCCGTACCGCAGGTGTCCAGGAGACTGTTCATGCCATGACTGAGGGAGGAATCTGCCGCCTGCCCCAGAGATAGCTGCTGCAATACGCCTGCCATTGCTGCCAGTTCCACTGCTTCTATGCCCTTACATTGCAGTGCCACTAAAATTGCACCTGACAACTCCGGTGCGATCGCCGCGTCTAGCCAACCCTGCATCAGTGTAGTGGCTTGCTCGCGATCGAGCGATCGTTTATCAATCAGTTGTTTGAGAATCTCAGACCAATTTGTCATGTTAGTTGGGATAAAGATGTTGGGAGTTTATACGATCGCACTAACGCTGCCGCCTGCAATTTGCCAGCCGTTTTCGCCTTTGCGCCACACCCTCATATAGCGGTAGTCGCCCGCGAAGGCATTTCCTAAATAGGTACCGCTCAGGAAGATTTTAGCCGATGCCAGAACGAAGCGATCGCTCCAAACTCGTATCTCTAGCTCCTTGAGCACGAATTCATGGAACTGCGTGCCACCAGTGCGATGCAACTCCAGATCCATCGCTTTGGTCGCCAAATCGCCAGTCGGCCCCGCGAACAACAGGTCATCGGCGATGAGCGCGTCCAACTCGGCCACATCTGAAGCACGCATTGCGGCATAAAGTCGCGCTTCGCATGCGCGGATTTGGGTTTCGATGTCTGGACTCATGTCTTAAACAATTTGGGCTAAAGATTTAGCGTAGGTGGGCAATGCCCACCAGCCTTAGCCTGGATTATTCATGACGATCTGCAAAAATCCTCAAAAACCTCACTGGGAAAGCAATCTAGCGGGTTACCCAAAAATACAGTCTGTTTTTTGGAATCCACCCACCGTCAGGGTTTCGCGGACTGGTGAATAATCCAGGTTAATTCAGTGACATTCGATTATAGTTCCACTTGTCGATCACTGGTAGCTATCATTCCTAAATGTGATCGATTCGCTATGCTTACCTAACTGCGTTAGCTTGCGTGTCAGAGTCAACTGCTCAGTTGAATCAATTTCTTGTGTTCTGTAGAAGTGAGTGCTTCTGCTTACCTTTTAGCAATTATTAGGGCAAGATATTTCTCCCGAGTTTGGGCTGAGAAGCTGATGTCGATTTGTTGTAATAGTTCGGTTTCGGTAGTTTGAGGATGGCTGCTTGAGGCTGAAGATGTCCTTGCATATAAACCAATCTAAATCTCAATCTAGTTATTATTTTTGGGCGGTTCTTTAGGTGGTTTTACTGGCGGCATAGGTAACTTAATAGAACTGGGGGGCAATGAATGCTGCCTATCTTGTCGCTTCTCACCCTTATCTTCTTTCTTCCGTTCAAGCATTTTAGTTTCCTCCCAAATAATTCTGCTTAAAGTATTTCTCAGTTTTAGTTTCAGCCGTAGTGAGATATTTTTTGTTGTCTGGCAGAGGACTGGAAGACAGATAAAGATTTACAGCCTTCTGTTTCCTACGCTTTAGTTCAAGCGTTAGGTTATGAATTTCAGCATCTGTCAACAATCCTTCAGAGACTGCATACCATTTCTCCTCAGCATAGAGCAGCAAATCTACCAATTCCGCATTTAGAGACTCAATACTGCGTACCCTTTTTTGATATGGTAAGTGAGGTCTAATAGCAGTTATTAGATGTGATAATGCAATTATAGCAGCCCAAACAAATTGAGCTTTTGACCAAATAACCCAGCCTGCAATGCTGCCATTTGATACAACAGCCAGAAAAATTTCTGTTGATGTATCTAGTCGTACGGCTTCAAGATGAAAGCATTCGAGATACTCAATATGAACTTTTAACTCAACTAGCTCATTCCAAAATCGCTGCTGACAGCTAATAGCTTATACCTCCAATGTGACAAAGTTACTTAACCTAGATTACAGCAATCTTGCTTATAGTTATAGCTCAAAAGTCTGCCAATGAACTTATTCTAACTAAAGGTGTAATATGAAATCCAGCTAATTAATTATTGATACATTAACTGTTTACAATGGTTTCAGCCTATTTTTGCGATAAGCAATCAACCGGATTTCATAATAATTAAGCCATCATTAAGATCGCTTTTAACATACTCCTTAGAAGATTTACGCCAAAAAAAGAAACCTATTGTGCAGGCGTAAGAAGATAAGTAGCACTCATAGCCGAGGCGGTTAAAATTCAATTACTTCCATCATGAAGGTATGTTTTGTACTTTGAGCGCTAACTATGTCTTAAACAATTTGGGCTAAAGCCAGATTTATAGTGGGATACTGGAACTGAAAGCCGTACTGTGCTGCCTTTTTGGGCAGTACCTTTTGCCCTTCCAAGGCCAGGATGGAAGCTTCACCCAGCAGAGCTTGCAACGCAAACGCAGGTACGGGTAATGGGGCAGGGCGCTTCACCACCTTGGCTAAAGCTTGGGTAAATTCCTCATTAGTAACAGGGTGAGGAGTCGTAGCGTTAACCGCCCCTTTAATTTGCTCGTTTGTAAGAGCAAAAATAATCAGATTCACCAGATCGTCGCGGTGAATCCAGGACAACCATTGCTGGCCGGAGCCAAGCTTGCCGCCCGCACCCAACTGGAAGATAGGCAGGACTTTACCTAAAAAGCCACCCAAACCCATGACAATGCCGTTGCGTAGTTTGACGACCCTCACTCCTAATGCCTCAGCCGCATCGGCTTCTGCTTCCCAAGCTTTGCACACCCCGGCGAGAAAATCGTTGCCTCCCAAACTGTATTCGTCGAATTCCTGGGTTGGGTCGGTACCGTAGTAGCCAACGGCTGAAGCATTCACTAACACCTTGGGTTTAGGCGAGGCCATCTTCATCGCCTCTACAATTTGGCGCGTTCCAAGCTGACGGCTTCGTAGAATTTCCTGCTTGCGGGACTGACTCCAGGGTGTCTCGGAAAGCGGCGCTCCAGCTAAATTTACAACGGCATCGCAGTCAGAAAATATTTTGCCCCATTCACCGGCAACGGTTGGGGTATAGCCGATCGCATCTACGTTTGGAAAAACTGCTTTGGGAAATTGGCGCGTTGCTTTTTGGGTATTGCGCGTCAAGATGACGACAGCATGACCGATCGAGTTTAACTGCTCTACTAATCTCATGCCTACAAACCCAGTAGCACCAGCTACTACAACCTTCATGCCAATATTTCCTTAGTTAACTTGCGGTTAAATTATTGTAGCGTGGGATTCATCCGAATCCATCTAAGGTAACCTAAGTGATTAAGTTGTTCGATCGCTGAGTTGGTTACTGCCTGCTTTATCGATAATTTGGGTTGGGTAGGCGTTAATTTAGACAGCGATCGCAACCAAAGGTGACGATTCCTGCTAGGGTAAAGCAATAATCTGCTTACTAGCCATTTGGCTCCCGTTTGTGGTTTAGCGATCGGCTAACATCAAACATAGTCGCAGTCAACAGGCTCAGGAAGGAATGCAAGGGTTCTACTCCTGCATGGGGCACCCCCGTATTAACCGAGCTGCCTACAGCTATAGTCATTAGTTTGAGTCTAAGCTGGCAGGCAAGAACAAACAAAATGGTCGAAGTTGCAAATTTTTAAGTTAAAAGCGAAGTTTCATGAAAGTTTTGGTGATTGGCGGCGATGGATATTGCGGTTGGGCTACAGCATTATATTTAGCCAAACAAGGTCATGAGGTTGGTGTTTTAGATAGCTTGATACGGAGGCATTGGGATCTAACGCTAGGGGTAGATACCCTCACCCCGATCGCCCCTATCCACAAGCGCGTAGAACGGTGGAAGGCTGTGACAGGCCAACATCTGGATCTATTTGTGGGCGATATCACCAACTACGAGTTTCTAGAAGCTGTATTTCGTCAATTTGAACCGCAAGCTGTCGTGCATTTTGGCGAACAGCGTTCCGCTCCCTTCTCTATGATCGATCGCGAGCGCGCTGTCCTCACCCAGGTAAATAATGTTGTTGGTACGCTGAATATCCTCTATGCCATTCGAGATCTTTGCCCTGAATGCCATCTGGTCAAGCTAGGCACTATGGGCGAGTACGGTACCCCAAACATTGACATCGAAGAGGGTTACATCACAATCGAACATAACGGGCGCAAGGATACGCTACCCTATCCCAAGCAACCGGGCAGTTTCTACCATGTCAGTAAGTGTCAGGATTCTCTGAACATTCACTTTGCCTGCCGCATCTGGGGCTTGCGCGCCACCGACCTCAATCAGGGCGTAGTTTACGGCGTTCTGACGGAGGAAACTGGATTTGACGAGATCTTGATCAACCGTCTCGACTACGATGGTGTATTTGGTACGGCGCTGAATCGCTTCTGCATTCAGGCCGCAGTCGGCCACCCGCTCACCGTCTATGGTAAGGGCGGACAAACCAGGGGCTTCCTCGATATTAGAGATACGGTGCGTTGTATCGAGTTAGCGATCGCTACTCCAGCGGAACCTGGCAAATTCCGCGTCTTTAACCAGTTTACCGAGCTATTTTCCGTTGAGGATCTAGCGCTGATGGTACAAAAAGCCAGCCAGACCATGGGGTTAAAAGTGGATATCAACTACTTGGACAACCCCCGCGTCGAGCTAGAGCAGCATTACTTCAACGCTAAAAACACCAAGCTTTTAGATCTAGGTCTGCAACCGCACTACCTTTCAGATGCCTTGCTCGATTCCCTGCTGAATTTTGCGATTAAATATCGCGATCGCGTCGATGCCAACCAGATACTACCCAAAGTTTCCTGGAAGCGCGGCATGGCAAAGTAAAATCTAACAATTAAGAGGGCGAACGTAGTTCGCCCTCCATTGTGTTGATAATCTGGTAGTTTAACGCAAGCGCGAAGAAGAGCTAATCGTTAGTCGATAATTGCCGCGATCGCCAGGTCTTAATGAATTGACCAGAACCTTATAGGTGCCGCTTTTCGGTAGGCGGTACTCCAATGCAGCATTGCGATCGCCGATGGAGTTGTCATTGCTAGCGAGAACGCGATCGTCAGAGTCGAGCAAAAAAATGACTGGGAAGAAGCTAGAACTGCTGACCCTGACCGTAACGAGGCGATCCTGCTCCCCCTGAAACTCGGAAATATTGTAGGGGCTATTATCCTGAATGAGCCTGGAACTACGAGCGTCCAGTTCTTCTATGCGATCGACACTGTAAAGATTAGAGTCTCTCTCGACCACCACACTGTAACGTCCGGTCTGTTTGGTATCGCCATTGCTTGCCAAGATCGTGTAGATGCCAGTTTCAGGCAATTTGATATTCACCTGCGCCACTCTCTGTCTAGTGGCGTTATCATCAGCGGCGATTACCTGACGCTCTGGATCTAGCACGATCAGATAGGGGCTTAGTTGCCAGTCACCTGGCTTGCCACCGATCAACTTAGCGACAATTGGCTGATTAGCTTTGCCCTGAAATTGATAGATGTGCATTGGTCTGCCACTGCTGCGAAAGCTGTTGTCACCCAGGACGCAGTGTACGACTTCACCATACCTAATCCGGCGAATCGCTCTGATATGACCTTCTTCATCGCAACTCACCACACCACTGGGTAGGGGCGGTCGAGGGCGTGTTTCTACAACGGTTTGCGGTGGTGGGCCTGGCTCGTACACGGGTAGGGGATCGTAACTTTGGTTACTTACACTGGTAGATTGGGCACGAGGGGACTGAACGGCAGCTAGTTCTGGCTCCGGTATCCTATTGACGGGAACTGGAACAGCAGCAGGTGGCTGGGGTGCCGGTACCCTTGGCTTTGGAACTTCAGTCGGGACGGCATTTGCCAACGAAGCTGTAGCAAGAACTAGCAGACAATCAAGTACAAAAGTTGCCAAGCCTAGGTTTAGCAAGTACTTGTGTTTTTTAAGGATGTCTCTGGGCATGATAAAAACTCACAGTCTCAGTTAAGGGAAATGCGTCGTTTCAACGCTAATTATGTACGCTGCAAAATTTAGCCATGCTAAATGCGGGAAAACCAGAAGAATGTTTTAATAACCACCCTGGTTTGCATTTTCCCACAGATGCACGATCCTGCTGGCTACTATGACGCAACTTCGTAAATTTAGTTCGCAAATGCATGCGCTTGCTTGGATATTTAGCTACCTAATAGAGTCTTCAAGCAAATGGCAAGTATGGCAAAATAACTTATATTCGCCTATAAAGTCAAGACAAGCTTTTTGTGATAGTTGGCACAATACTCCGCAATCGTTATCGGATTACTCGACAGCTTGGCAGCGGTGGCTTTGGTGTCACTTATTTAGCAGAAGATGAAGATTTACCAGGTAAACCCAAGTGCGTTGTCAAGCATTTCAAACCCAGGCATCCCAACCCATCGACCTTACCGATCGCTAAAGGTTTATTCGATCGCGAAGCTAACGTTCTCTATAGACTCGGACAAGAACACGACCAGATTCCCAAGCTATACGCCCATTTTGAGGAGGATGGAGAATTTTACTTAGTCCAGGAGTACGTTCACGGTCATAATCTCGCCACAGAATTTAAGCAAGATCGGTGTTTGACCGAACCAGAGGTTTTTAATCTACTATTTAGCATCTTGGGCGTGCTGTCAGTCGTCCATCAGCATGGCGTAATCCATCGGGATATTAAGCCACCGAATTTGATGCGCCGCTACCGCGATGGCAAAATTGTCCTGATTGATTTTGGCGCAGTTAAAGAGGCCAGCACCTTAACGGTCGATGCTCAAGGCCAGACGAGTATCACTGTGGTGGTTGGCTCATCTGGCTATATGCCCGACGAGCAAGCGAACGGCAAACCCAAACTATGCAGTGACGTTTATGCTGTGGGCATGATTGGGGTTGAGGCACTGACAGGTGTAGCGCCCAGCAAACTACCGGAAGACTCCGAGACAGGTGCAATTATCTGGCGCGATCGCACCAATGTCAGCGATAGTCTGGCGAGTGTTTTAGATAAGATGATCGAACCCCACTTTAGCCAGCGCTACCGCTCTGCTTCCGAAGCACTGCAAGCACTGCTCGCGGCGGCGGCAATAGCGACACCACATCGCACTGGCGATCGAGTTAGTGCCGCCATTAATACGGTCGATCCGCCGTTAACGGTACTGGATGCGGACACCGAACTGACTCGCAATCTTTCTGCTGACGACCTCTCCACATCTGACGTTCTTACCATGGCAGACAATGGAGATTCCTCAGAGATCGTTACCTCGGAAACCGTTATACTCAGCAATATTCCCACATCTATATCTCCAGGTTCAGCGCCGTTGCCTACCCACTTAATCGATACTCCCACCGCGATCGCTCATCCAACCGAGACTTCTGAGTTGCCAAGATCTTCGATTGTCGCTATAGCGCAGGACAAATTCGGCTACTATTTATCCTCTCTAGGATCGAAACGATTAATGTTGGGAATTGGAGGGATAGGCGCGGTAATTGCTGCCGTGCTTGTGAGCTTGAGCTTTTCTCAACTATCTACACCAAATCGCTCAGAGGTTGAAACAACTAAACCCGTATCGCCCATCCCTACCAAAGTCACAGTGCCTGTAGCTCCTCCAAAAGTTAAGAAAGGGAAGATGGCTATGCCTGGTGGAACTACATATGAGGGAGAATTGGTAAATGGGAGGCCAAATGGTAAGGGTAAGATAATTGCAAAAACCTATAGCTGTGAGGGGAATTTTCGGAATGGAGCACTTAACGGACGGGGGTTTTGCAACTATAAGAACGGCGATCGCTACGAAGGAGAATTTAGCGATAATAAATTTAGCGGTCGCGGAAAAATTGCATATGCTTCAGGCATTCGCTACGAAGGAGAATTTAGCAATGATAACCTCAATGGCAAAGGAGTGCTGATTTATCAAGATGGTAGGCGAGATGAAGGCATCTGGAAAGATGGGGAATTAGTGGATCGTAAAAGCATTAAATAGCCGTCCTTATAGAACACTAGGAATATGCTTTTCGGGAGAGCCAACGGAGAGAAAGAGAACTGACGACAACGCTCACAGAGCTAAACGCCATTGCCATCCCTGCCATCATTGGATTCATGAGAATACCAAACTGAGGATAGAGAATGCCTGCGGCAATGGGAATACCGATCGTGTTGTAGGCAAATGCCCAGAAAAGATTCTGACGGATTTTGCTAAAGGTGGCACGGCTGAGAGCGATCGCATTTACGACATCGGTAATATCCTGGCGCATCAAGACAATATCGGCAGTGGAGATCGCCACATCCGTCCCCGAACTAAGGGCTATTCCTACTTCCGCACATGCCAGAGCGGGCGCGTCGTTAACTCCATCGCCCACCATTGCTACCCGTTGACCCTGCGACTGTAATTGCCTGATGGCAGCAGCTTTACCATCGGGCTTGACATCAGCAATTACCCGCTCTAAAGGTAGGTTAGCCTGAGCCGCGATCGCTCTGGCGGCGGCATGGCGATCGCCAGTGAGCATCCATACCTGCAAGCCCATATCTTGCAAAGTTTTGACCACTGAGATGGCTTCGGGTTTGAGCGTATCCCGGATGGCGATCGCGCCAAGCAGTTCCGGTAATTGTGGATTCTGTTCGGAGCCAAAGACTTGCGCGACAAATACTGGGGTCTTCCCATCATCTGCCAAATTGTTTGCTCGTTCCTGCCAGGAGTTATCTATATTGACACCCTCGCTTTGCAGCCAGGTCTGATTGCCAACCCAGATCCTGCGATCGCAAAATTCTGCCTTCACGCCACCACCACTGATGAGTTGGCAATCCTTCGCCATTTCCAGAACTAGGTCGTGCTGCTCGGCCTCAGCCACAATTGCTGCACCGAGGACGTGGTTAGCGCAAGCTTCGGAGCTTGCAGCCCATTTCAGCAACTCCAGACTCCGAGCGGAGCGCTCGGATGCATGTGAGTCGAGCGCGGGAACGATATCGGTGACTCTGGGCTTGCCCTCTGTCAGCGTACCAGTTTTATCAAACATAACCGCCGTCAGGTTATGCACTTTTTCCAGACTGGCACCGCCTTTGATTAAAATGCCTCGTTCTGCCCCCATCCCCGTACCAACCATAATGGCACTGGGCGTTGCCAGACCAAGCGCGCAGGGACAGGCAATCACCAACACCGAAATCGCATTTTTGAGGCTAAATACCAATTCGCGCTCGCCCAGCACCCACCAGAAGAGAAATGTCAGCGAGGCGATCGCCATCACCGTATAGGCAAAATAGCCTGCCACTCGATCGGCTAAATATTGGATCGGAGCTTTGCTGGCTTGCGCCTCTTCGACCAACGAGATAATTCTGGCCAGGGTTGTTTGTTCTGCAGTTTGCATCACCTCTACTGTAATTGCACCGGTGAGATTCAGGGTTGCCCCCGTTACCCGCGCGCCTTCCTGCTTGACTGCGGGCAATGATTCACCCGTCAACATGGCTTCGTCAACGCTGGAGTTGCCCGCAATGACTTTGCCATCGATGGGAATCTTTTCGCCCGGTAACACGAGAATGCGATCGCCAATTTGTAAATCTTCTACCGCCACCGATGCCTGTATGGGAGGCTCGGCACGACCGACTAACAATCTGGCAGTAGGTGGCTGTAACTGCATCAAACTACTAATTGCTTCTGCTGCCCGCCTGCGCGCCCGTTGCTCTAGCGATCGCCCCAATAGGACAAAGCCCAATAACATTACTGGCTCTTCAAAAAAACAATGCCAACCTAACTTTGGCATTAAAAGTGCCGTCATACTGGCAGTGTAGGCGGCCAACGTCCCCATACCCACCAGAGAGTTCATATTGGGCGCGCGATACCAAAAGCCCTTCAGACCATCCCACCAGATCTGACGACCGGGGATTAATAAAGCGAGCGTGGCGATCGCGGCATGGGCGTACATGTTACTGAGTACGGGCAGTTTAATTATGCCCATCGGCCCCAAATGCCCCAATACCGCCAGACCGATCAGAGCTAAAGCCAAAAATATATCCAGCGCCGCTCGATTTTGCTTGTCGTCAGCAACTTCTTGCAGCTTTATCTGCCTGCGTTCCTGTAGCTGGGCCACAAAACCTGCCGAGGCGATCGCTTCAGTCATGCTCGTTACGAATGCGGAGCGCTCGACTTCAGCATCGTGAACGACAGTAGCTTTTTCTGTCAGCAGATTAACTGTTGCTGCACTAACACCTGGGCAGGCTAACAGGCGCTTTTCCACCAAGGCAACGCAGCCCGCACATTTCATGCCCTGGATACTGAGTGTGGTGGAAGTTAAAGCAGAAGAAGTTGATGGGGTTGTAGTCACGATAATTGAAGTTACTTGGTCTATCTTGACCTATGATGCCATAAGCCCTATCTTGCATCTATAGCCCTAATACATGGGGTCGAGACAAAAGCGATCCGTCTCGGACAGAATCACCTGGAAATTGTCTAATTTGCGATCGAGATCACTGCATTTAGCGGCATTTGTCGATAATTTGCGATCGGCATTGAGCAACCTGAAATTATTCAAGATTTAGTCCCGCAGACTGGCACGATCGCCAACATAAATCCATTAAAATTTAGAGATGCAAGTCGGATTGTAAAATATTATTTTCAAATTTTTTAAAGTAATTAAAGTAACTATTAACCACTAAAATTAACCAGACTCCGCTATTTATGTTGCCTTAATTTGCTCTTTCGACTCCCAGAAATATGCAGCTAGGGCTGTGCGATCGCCACTTTGTTCTGTGAATAACCACAATCTAAGCGCACCCATGTCCATAATTGACAGCCAATTTTCAATACATTTTTGGGGGGTGAGGGGTAGCATAGCTACACCTGGCATTAGTACTGTCCGTTATGGTGGCAATACTCCTTGCGTGGAGATGCGCTGTCACGGCAAGCGTTTAATTTTTGATGGTGGTACGGGCATGAGGTCGTTAGGGCACGATCTGATGCGATATGTACCTGTGGAAAGCGATATTTTCTTTACCCACACCCATTGGGATCACATTCAAGGGTTTCCCTTTTTCACACCGGCATTTATTCAAGGTAATAAATTTAATATTTACGGTCGGCAAACGCCTAGCGGAGCAACCATTCAGGAAATTCTAGAGGGACAAATGCTGCATCCTAACTTTCCTGTGCCCCTAAGGGTAATGGCAGCATCGATGCAATTTCATAATGTGAAGCTCGGCGAGCCTATAGAACTTGGGAATGGTGTAATAGTAGAACCTGGAGCGTTAAATCATCCTGGGGAAGCAACTGGTTATCGGGTAAGTTGGGGATCGCAAGTGGCAGTCTATGCCACAGATACAGAACATTTTCCCGATCGCCTCGATCCCAATCTCGTTTACCTGGCGCGCAATGCGGACGTGCTTATCCTTGACTGTACCTACACCGATGACGAGTACTGGTCGGAGAAATCGCCTAAAATTGGTTGGGGGCATTCCACATGGCAAGAAGCAGTTAAAGTGGCAGAAGCAGCAAACGTGAAAAAACTAGCGATCTTTCACCACGATCCCTGTCATGACGATGATATGTTGGATGCCATTGGAGAGCAGGCCAAAGAGAGGTTTCCAAATGCAGTGATGGCCAAAGAAGGGATGTCATTAGAGATTTCCGCTGGCGATCGAGATCGCGAGGCGGTGCTTTCTAGTTCAAGAGCAGGGGCTGTTGATCTGACTCACTGACAAAACCCCAAAAACCCTGATTCTTTATTCTTCGAGCCAGTGATTTTGACAAACTTGCCAGCATCTCGCAATATCCCCACCCGTTCCAAGCGAGCTATCAGAGCGCAACCAGCCAGACTCAATATTGCCATCAGCACTTTCAACAGTTATCGCCCCACCATCACCCGCATAGAAAACAGTCTGCACATTCGTGATCGCCACATCCTTAGTCCCCTTCACAATTACCTCACCAGAACTAGAGTTGAAACCAGTAGAGCCAAGTAGAACCGATCCACTGCATTGTAATCTTGGAGTTCACTTCATATACTACCGTATCTGATAGTGTTTAGCGGGATCGCACCACCACTACCACCTATCCATCAATCTATATTGGTGCCTTACGCTGTCGCTAACGCACCCTACTTGGCCACTCCTAGCTAGATTTTCTGGGATAAATGATAGGATACTCCTCTGGGTTACGCCGAGCACACGGTAAATTAACTTTAAAAACTAGGAGATTGAGTTTGTTATCTTCATATTTATACTCTGCTAAGTGGCTTCCACAATCGCTTCCTCCAGCCCTAGAAAACATCCTAAAGGTTCTATTTTTTGGGTTGAATGTGGGAAGCCCAGCTACTGATTTTTTGGACACTTCTTTCAATAAACCGCCATCTTCTATTATAACTTCTTTTAGGGGCAAAGGTCTCAAACTAACTTTCTGGTTGGACTTTTCATAGATAAAAAATTCAAAATTACCTTGATAACTTGCCCAAAAACAAAGTACTTCAACAAAAAATTTATTTTCCCCCACGCGAAATATGTTGAGTTGTCTATCTTTATTCTTTTTGAATTCCCTATCGAAGAAAGAACCTGTGTAATTGCAAATCTTAAATCTTTCTCGATTTGAGAAAACAAACGACCATATCTCTAATTTCTTTTCGGCGCTGGGTAAATAGTCTTTTAATTTCTCTTTTTGTAATTCCACAAAGCTTTTCTGTGACGCAGGAACCTCTTGATTTCTTTTGGAAATCTCACACCCCTCACTTGCTCCTTTGAGTATAAAAGGTACAGTAAAAAGAATGGTGACAAAAGCTTTTAAGCAGAGATTATCGAGCATGTTTTGATTAGGCATAAGGATCTAGTTGATTAAGAATTGCTTTGCATTTGCTAAATATACACGTCTTCTACTCAAGTAAGTGCGAGGCCCCTCTGTAACATCACCATTTACTATTAGAGTAATGTCTCGCAATATCTTTTCGCTATTTATCCCAACATCTTGATCTGCTATTAAACTGAGATCTTGACCTTTAAAGATTTTCCAAAAATATCCAGCACTAAGGGTTGCTAAAGCCGGATTAGTCGCAACTTGCTTTGGGAAGGGATCAATAGTAAGAGTTTTTCCTAAGCCTAAGTAAAGTGTAAACGTCTCTTCCAGTAATCTGGATTAATCCTCTACCCTTAAATCGCTTGCCATCTCCTGGTTCAGTGTTGCCAAGATCTAATCTTCCTTCGTATTCAGAACCATCAGCGTATTCCTCAGTCGTATTAAATGAATCTGCTTCCTGAATTAGCTGAGCAAAGAAGTGAGACTTCCTAATACCTGTATTGATAGTGTAGACAGCCATAACAACATTTAGATATGGAAGTAACTGACTGGCTAACTGTGAATTAGTCTCAGGAGCAATTTGAAGAAGCTGTTGTAATGTAACTTGAGGAGATAGACTAAGAGCTAGGCTTACTTGGGCAAATGGCGATCCTGTTGAAAGACCTGGTAGGAACGGGAGCATATCACTAATCACCTTATCCGTTACAGACTGGGAGCCATTACCTGCAATAATAAAGGGCATTCTGATTTGAATATTATTCCAATCACAGTCAGCAACAAAGGCATGAATTCCACTGCTCGCATCAAAGGGAGAGTGCTCAGATTTTTGTGTAAGCGAGAAATAAGGTCAGTAATTTAAACGTCCTGGGAATAGGATAGCAAAATATGACAACGCTGCCTTCCAATCTTTAAGGGGGCGAGTCCAACGCTTGGCAATGTTATGCATGGCCAAGAACATGAGCTTGAAGACAGATTCCTCATCGGGGAAGACAGCCTTGGTTTTAATCACCTTGCGCAGGGAGCGATTGAGGGATTCAATGGCATTGGTAGTGTAGATGACTTTGCGGATGTCCATGGGATAGTCAAAGATGGGGATAATGTTCTGCCAATGGCGCAGCCAGATTTGGCTAATCGCGGGGTATAGGCGATCCCACTTGGCGGCAAAAGCCTCAAGCGCAGCTTCGGCTTCTGCCAAAGTGGCAGCATGATAAATGGGCTTGAGGTCAGCCACAACAGCTTTAGCGTCTTTCCAGGGCACATGACGCAAACAGTTGCGGATCAGATGCACAATACATAGTTGCACCTGGGTTTGCGGGAAAACAGCCTCAATCGCCTGGGGGAATCCCACTAAGCCATCGCAACAGGCAATCAGAATGTCCTTGACCCCACGGTTTTTGAGGTCAGTCAGCACCTTGAGCCAGAACTTAGCGCCTTCGGATTCCACCTCCCCAATCCACAGCCCAAGCAATTCTTTGTTGCCCTCAACCGTAATACCCAAGACGACATAGACCGCTCGCTTGCTCACCCGACCCGACACCTTGATATTCACGTAGAGGGCATCGAGGTAAATGATGGGATATACAGGTTCCAGGGGACGGCACTGCCAAGCCTTGACCTCGTCGCTAACTGCATCAGTGACCTCACTGATGAGTGCGGCGGAGATCTTGGCACCATAGAGTTCTTCGAGTTGAGCACTAATGTCTCGGGTGCTTAATCCCCGTGCATACATAGCCAGGATTTTCTCATCGAGTCCTGCTATTCGCCTTTGGTGTTTCGGTACCAGCACGGGGTCAAACTCGCCGTTACGGTCTCGCGGTATCGACAACTCCATTTCGCCCTGTTGCGACTGCACCGTCTTCTGCGAGTAGCCATTGCGGCTGTTGCGTCGCACAACTTCGTCTTCTACCGCTTCCTCTCCCTTAGGCGTGCTTGATTTGAGGTGATGGCTCAGCTCTCCCGTGAGCGCTCGCTCGATTAGTCGTTGACTCAGTTGCTTCAGTAAGCCCGATTCTCCTAGAATGTCCTCGGGGCTATGGCACTCTGACACCAACTCGTCTAGTAGTTCATCTGTACGATTAGTTGCTTGTTTGCCTCTTAACATGTTGCGGTCTCCTTGGTTTTTGTGATTCTAGACCGCTTACACAAAATTCTGATCAGTCTCTCAAAGGTGGCAAATCCATCTGACACTCCACTAGAAGTTCCATTTATATTTGCATTACCAATAATAAATTCACTTGGACTGGAGGTGATTCGGCGACTATTTGTGATTTTTATAGATGCACCTTGCGGCTCAGTAGTATCAACTGAGTCTGTGTAAATACTAAAGTCAACGCCATCGATATTCTCAGAACCAGTGACTTTGACAAACTTGCCAGCATCGATCGCAATATCCCCACCCGTGCCAAGAGAGCTATCAGACCGCACAGCCCCATTGACTGTAATATTTTGGGCATTACTAGTAATCGAAATATCGCCACTGAGACCAGGTCGCACCGCCTGACTAGTCACCCTCCCATCCAGCACCACATCCCCATCACCCTTCACCGTGATGTTGCCACCATTGCTCTCCTCCGAATACGACACCACTCCCTTGGTTGTGACTTTGCCACTATCGATAACACCGCCATCAGCCGCATCCAGCAAAATACTACCGCCTTTGCCATTCGTTGTAGCAGTAGTCAGAAACCCGCTCACACCTATATCACCTGCCGAGGTCTTCAGAGTGACATCACCACCATCACCATTAGTACCACCAAAAGCATACAACACATCCCCAACTGTCACATCGCCCTTTGTAGTAGTCAGACTCACATCTCCAGCCGACTTTGACTCCGAAAAAGAAGTAATCCCACCCGTAGAAATATCACTAGAAGCTAACAGTTTGACTGCACCACCATTACCACCCTGCGAAGTAGTGGTGATGCCCTGAGTTGTAATTTTGTCGTTGTTAAACATACTGCCATATCTGACCGCATTTAACTCGATCGCACCACCGTTGCCACCTCCCGCCGCCGCACTAACATAGCCATCCGTCGTGATATTCCCCGATGTTGTTAGTAAAGCAATATTGCCAGCATTCTTGTTAGGACTGCTGGAATTGGCATAGGTACCAATCCCTTGGGTGGTGATATCATCCTTTGATGCCAACGTAATATTGCCGCCAATGCCATTTTCCGAAGCTGCGGTAAGATAGCCCCCCACATTAATCCCACCTAATACGCTCGTGAGTGTGATATCACCACCATCACCTAAATAGCCATCAGCCCCAGAAAACGCATACATCCATCCGCCAATATCAATATTGCCTTCAGCATACAAGTTGATATCACCCGCCGAATTTGACTCTGAATAGGAAACCACACCACCTGTACTGATGCTGCCATAGTTAGCATTGAGCGTAATCCTACCACCAAGCCCTCCCTTGGCTGCCGCCGTGGTAAATCTACTGATGGCAATGTCACCCAACTGGCTGGCTAGAGAAATATTCCCTGCCTTGGTGGTACTAATTGCAGAGCCGTTAGTAAACGCATAAAGTTCCCCGCCTACGGTGATGTTATTCCCGGCATTGAGCATTACGTTGCCAGCCGTAGAGTTCTCCGAATGAGCGGGCACACTGCCCGTCACAATAGTATCGTCGGCAGTCATGGTAATGCTGCCAGCCGTATTCTCAGCCGCAGTGTCGATGTCACCTGTCGTAATCTTGTTGGCATTGATATTCAAGCTCCCACCATTGGTGCGAATATACCCACTGCTAAAGTCGTTCCCTGCCATAAAACTAAGCGAACCACGGCGATCGCCGAAGTCTAACCCAACCGCGATTGTCAGGCCTCTCGTGGCAAATAGCGAGGTGGAGGCACCTTGCTCGATTAAAGCCTGGGCGTTGATGTACGTGGTGGGTTCGCCATATTCGGTCTCGCCAGGCCTAACGATAATATCGGTGGGATCGAGCAGCAGGGTGCCAGTTTTGCCCTGCGCCGCTGTCAAATCTGTGATGCCATCAAACCCCAGGTTTTGCTTGCCCGATACCTCGGCAAATCCACCATCGCCAAACACGCTACCACCACGGGCGTTAATCTTGCCAGAGAATCTGGTGGTGTCGTCTGCCCAAACGATTACCCTGCCGCCATTCCCACCTTGCAGAGCATTGGCATTGATTACCGTATCGCGACTCACAAACGTGCGTTGGGCGTTGGAAACGCTACCTTTGCCCTGATAATCGCCACCAATCAAGACCGTACCGCCACCATTGGTGCCAGAGGCATCAATCTTGACTCCACTCAAGTCAACTTGCTCGCCCAGTAAATGAATCGTGCCTCCCTTATCGCTGTCCTGCGCTGTAATAGCCCCAGACTCCAACTTCAAAGCACCGCTGCTGTTGAGCGTAATCCCACTGCCAGAGAGCGAACCCCGGCTGGTGATATTTGCAGCCGCGACATCAATGCGATCGCTACTGCTAAGATTACCGTTAATCAGGATGTCATCATCGGTAGCAATCTGCAAGCGATGATGACATCCTGATTCCCCAGGATCAGCGTATCGCGTCCATCGCCGCCATCAAAGTCGATCCGCGATATCGTGTCGCGGGTAGCGCCGCGCAGCCGCGCATCGAAGAAGGCAGAGAGCGGATCGCTAGATTTCACCTGTCCGTCGATATCGATCTGGAGATAGCCATCATCTCTCATCCACTGTCGCACGGTGTTGTCTCCCGCATCGACTTGAATCGATAACTGTCCTGTCGTCGCGCCAAAGCGAATGTTACCAAATGTTACAGGGGGTAAGGCGTTGGTGGAACTGGAGTTGAGGCTTCCGAAAAACCTGACTCAGTGGAAATGGACGCAGCACCGATTTCTTCTTGCCACATAGTTGTTTGTGAATTCTATCTGAATGGAATATTGGTTGGGAAAAGTTATCTATCTCATGCGGAAGTGTCTGGCGATCGCAATGCGTATCGCCACATGGGAAGCCCACATCTCATGCAGACACTGCTACGAGAACGCGATCTCAACAGGATGTAATACAGAAAACCTAGCCCATACTGCATTTATGTCTCGGATGCGCAGTACGGAGAAGTAGATCGAATCTTGCGACTTATTGGGTAGAGATAACCTAGCAAATTTGCGATCAAAAAGATATATTTCTTTATATTTGGTCTAGGTTATACTCTTGCGATCGGCAACCCCGAAAAATTTTTCGGGAGTACCTTTTGCACCGAGTTAAGAATGCTTAAAGGGGAGGGGGTGGCAAAAAGGGGGTTAATATTTTTACAATCTGGTTTGTATAGCTGCCTTTTAATTAGAGAAGCAGCTATCCTTTTGTGTCTAGCATAGGACTACCAGCTTAACTATTAGAAAAACAAAGTTCGGGGGTACACTGGTTAACTAATTGGGGGGGCGATAAGTCCCGCGCTCTACCTGAAAGTTGAGCATCGGGATACATGGACTCCCCGCGTCGATTGAGGGGTACTTTGCGAGAAGCCGCTTCGCGTCTACGATGCCCCGAAAATCGACAAACTATCTATCGGTTCTAACAGAAAAAGTAAATCTGTTAGAATGTAAGCATGTTGAACTTGACCTACAGCTACCGAATCTATCCAGGACTTGACCAAGAAGCAATGATGCTCGACTGGTTGGAGCAATGCCGTCGTGTTTACAACTACGCCCTAGCAGAGCGAAAAGACTGGATCAACTCGCGTAAATGTCCGGTCAACGCTTGCAGTATCAGACAGGAATACATCATCCCTGCTGATACACCCTATCCCGACTACTACAAACAGCAAAACGCACTGACCAAAGCAAAAGAGGAGATTCCAGAACTCAAGGCAGTTCACTCTCAGGTCTTGCAAGACGCTTTGAAGCGACTGGATAAGTCGTTCAAGTTTATGCAGGAGAGAGGATTTGGATTTCCTCGATTCAAAAAGTTTGGTCAGTATCGCTCGTTTGTGTTTCCACAGTTCAAATCGAATCCAGTCAACGGATTTGAAATAAAACTGCCGAAAGTTGGAGCCATGCCCATCAACCTGCATCGACCAATTCCAGAAGGATTTGAGGTCAAGCAAGTTCGAGTTGTGTTCAAGTCATCGGGATGGTATGCTCAACTGATTCTGCAAGCCGATGTTTCCGTTCCTGAGCCAATGCCTCATGGTGAACCCATTGGCATTGATTTGGGATTGGAAAAGTTCTTGGCAGTGAGCAACGGCAAATTGGTAGAACGCCCTCGCTTTTTCGTGGATTTGCAAAGCAAGCTTCGATGGCTGCAACGCAAATTGAGCAATAAGAAAAAGGGTTCTGCGAATTACCGGAAGATAAGCGCCAAGATTCGCGCATTGCATGAACACATTTACAACGTTCGTCGTGAGTTTCATTTCCTGACGGCGCACTCGCTCTGCGACATTGCTGGGACGATCTTTGCTGAGGATTTGAACCTCAAGATGAGCAGTCGCGGCATGTTGGCAAAGCATTGTCTGGATGCTGCTTGGGGAAGTTTCCTGGAAATCCTGAAATGGGTGTCCTGGAAACGGGGTATTTACTTCGCTAAAGTTGACCCCAATGGGACAAGCCAGACTTGTCCCCAATGTGGGACGCATACCGGGAAAAAGGAACTAAGCGAACGGGTGCATCATTGTGGCGAGTGTGGATATGTAACGGATCGAGATATTGCTGCTGCTCAAGTGGTAATGCAGCGTGGACTGCTATTTGTAGCCGATGGACAGTCGGTGATACTGCCTGTGGAGGAAGGTTGCTTGGGAACCCCGATGAAGCAGGAAACCTCAAGAGCGATCTTGGGAAGCCAGCACCGTACCCGCTAGGGTCGGTGTCTGGAGGATGTCACGGAAGCAACGAACCGCAACTAATAGGGAAGTGGTAGCCCATGAATTCAGGTTTTACCGATCGCGTTTCACTAGAGCTTTTACAAAGTTATGCCGCTGGGAAAAGAGATTTCAGCAAAACCAATTTGGTTGGGGCAGATCTTTTGGGAGCAGATCTTTTGGGGGTCAATCTCACCAAAGCAGATCTGCGGCGAGCCAATCTCATGCTTGCCTATCTGATTAAAGCCAATCTGACTAATGCCAACCTGACTGGCATTAAGCTCAACGGTGCTATGCTCAATCAGGCAAACCTGACTAACGCCAACCTTAGCGATGCCGATCTGCACGGCGCTTCTCTACAAAGAGCTAACTTATTTGGCGCGAATATGTCTCTGGCAAACTTGATGGATGTTAACCTGGCTGAGGCCGATCTGCGTAGTGCCAACTTGAGTGGGGCTAATCTGCGTTGTGCCATCCTGCGCGGGGCGCTCTTACGCGATGAACGCGGCTATGCCAGTGCCAATTTAAGGGGAGCTAATCTGCAAAAGGCAGACCTTAGCGGAGCTAACCTCAGCGGTGCAGCGCTGAGTGGTGTCGATCTCAGCGGTGCGTGCCTGCGAGACACTACCTTAAGCAAAGCAGACCTCAGCGGAGCCAACCTGAACAGTGCCGATATGCGCGGTGTAAACCTGGGTGAGGCAAATCTGGCTAAGGCAAACCTGGTTGGCTCAAATTTAGCGGAGGCAAATTTGGCCAGAGCAAACCTGGAGCAAGCTACTCTTAGCGAAGTAAACCTGAATGGTGCCAATATGTCTAAAGCTACTTTGGGGGGCTGCGACTTGAGCTTGGCAAGCCTGCAACAGGCAGTGCTCAGTGGGGTCAATCTCAGTCGCGCTAATTTGACTAAAGCTAATCTTAGGGAGGCAAGTTTAGTAGATGCGGACTTAGCAAGGGCAAATCTGAGCAGAGCCGATCTCAGCAATGCCATACTCACCCGCGCTGAGATTAGTGGAGCCAATCTGTTGGGTGCGATTCTCTCCGGCGCGACGATGCCGGATGGTAAGAGCCATAGCTGATAAATAGCCAACAACAGCCAGCCATATTTTGGTAGGATGACGAGATAGCATGAAAGCTTCTATGCAACCAACCGATCTACCCTAAACCTACCCTAATGTCATGTCAGGCTCAAATTTTCTAGATGAAATACTAGATGAAATAGTAGACGAACTGGAGCAAAGCGACAATGTGACGAGAGTTAAACGGTTGATTCTCTTCACGTGTCATGACTATTGGGTAAACGATGTTAAGGATCTGCAAAATATAGACTTGAAGGAGTTGATTCAAGAGCTATTAGCGGTAATCCCAAGCCTGAACAATCTCAAGCTGATGTTGCACAGTCATGTCAAAAAACTATCAAAACCGGGAGCATATTTACTGGCAGCCGATATGATTGTTGATACGGTAGGACAGTTGTATGCCCTCAAGACTAATGACGCACCTGAACCCTTACCTCTTCTAGTGCAAGAAGAGCGCTTTGCCCCCTCAACTCTAGCGACACCATCGGCGGTCAATCTTAGTCCCAAATTCCCAGGTATTGATAATCTTAATTACCCTGCTGGTGATGGTTATAGTTACGAGATCGATGAAGCAGAATCCAATCTCCCATATCAAGAGGAGTTCGAACAAGATGTCCAGATAAATGGGGATACACGACCTGCAGAGAAGCCTCCTAAACTCGACTACATCGCCAAACCGTTCGATTTGAGGTACGAAATTGCTAATAAAGTCAGTCCTTTACGGGCGAAAATACTAATCTTCTCCTCGCTGCACTATAAATTTAGCCCCAGAGATCGAGACTGGGCAGATCTCAGCAGTCACGATCTCGACGATCTGCTCCTGGAGCTATTTCAAACCTGCCAGACCTATGAGGAACTGGAGACAAGACTCTATGCAACAGCACGGCAATTGGAAGATCCGCAGGAACAAGAGCAGGCGGCAGGCTCGATCGCAAAGTCAATGCGATCGCTCTACTAACCCTGGTGGACTGACAAAAGTCTACTGCCCTCACCCTAAATCCCTCTCCCGCCCTGGGAGAGGGACATTACTATTTTGCCTCACTACCAAATCAGTAGACCTCTTGCAGATTAGGTTGAGGTTGAGTTGCCAAAGAACCCCAAGATAGGAAAATATCAGGACATAGCAATAACGAAAAAGCGTCCTGATGATGAACTATATAATAGCGCAAACCCTACCTGCTGCACACTTTAAGCGTCGATTTGGTATCGAGACTAATACGTTCAAAGCAATTGTGAAAGTGCTTAAACCAGAGTGGCGAGCAACGCCAACACCTGGAGCCAAGCCTAAACTCGGACTAGAAGACCGCAT
This sequence comes from Pseudanabaena sp. PCC 6802, assembly GCF_000332175.1. Lineage (NCBI taxonomy): Bacteria > Bacillati > Cyanobacteriota > Cyanophyceae > Pseudanabaenales > Pseudanabaenaceae > Portococcus > Portococcus stanieri. The sequence goes on from NZ_KB235910.1 coordinate 782,310, forward strand.
ATTGGTTGCCTTCGAGTATTGGCGGGAATATCGCACCTACTTTCACATCGCCACTAGTTGGGGCATCAGCGAGTCTACAGTTTGTCGAATAGTGCATTGGGTAGAGGAGACTTTAATCCGCTCACGTCGCTTTCGACTACCTGGGAAGCGCCAGTTGGTGCGGGGCTTTGGGATACCTACAGTCGCGATCGTTGATGTGACTGAAACTCGCATTGAGCGTCCTAAGCGGCACCAACGTGCCTTTTATAGCGGCAAACAGAAAGGGCACACGCTCAAATGTCAACTCATAATTGACGCTCTTACTGGGCAGATTATCTGTACGTTTTTCGGCAAGGGGCGACGGCATGATTTCAAGCTGTTCAAAGCTTCTGGCATCCATTTCCATCCTCAAACCGAGAGTTTGCAGGACAAGGGTTATCAAGGCATCCAGAAACTGCATCTCTACTGCCGCTTACCCCACAAGAAACCGAAAGGTGGTCAGCTTACGCCTGAGCAGAAAGCGTTCAACCGCCAACTTGCGCGCCAACGGGTTGGCATTGAGCATGTTAATCGCCGCTTGAAGATCTTCCGCATCTTATCTGGACGCTATCGCAATCGTCGTCACCGCTTTGGTTTGCGTTGCAATCTAATTGCTGGTCTCTACAATTTTGAACGCTCTCAAGGCTCCTCAGTTGGCTAATTTGCAAGAGGTCTAGTATAAGTGCGGTACTTTCTGGCGCATCATCAGGTTTTATTGCAGCGGGCACGGCATGGAAATTTGTCCAGACCAAGTGGTAAAGGTGCGTGCATCCTGGTAGTGCCTGGGCGTGTGCCTTAATAGATGCCAAGCTTCGCTGGCACTCAGGTAATGGAAGCGCTCTGGATAGTGAGTTCTAAGCAGTTCCTGCACGATGGGGTAGTAGTCAGAGTTAAGGGCAGGAAAAATGTGGTGCTCGGTGTGATACGAGAAATTCAGGTGCAGGAGATCGAAAAATTTGGGCACGCCAATGGAGACGCTGTTAGCGAGGGGATCGTTAACTTCTGTCATCGGGCAAATCATGTGATTTGTATAGACATAGAAAATGATGCCGCTATAGCCCAACCCGATGGGCAAAAAGTACCCGAGCAGGAGTTCGATCGCATCGAATTGCAAGTAGAACCAGATGCTAAGGTGAATTGCACAAATCAGGAGAAATTCCCCAGCGATCGCCGCTCTCTCTTTAGGGCGAACCGTAAAAGCGGCTGGCACGTAATCGACGGATTCCTGATTGAACAACAGAACTGCAGTTAAATTGCGAAAGGCATAGATACCCCATGCAGTTGCCATGCCCGCGATCAGCCAAACCGGATTTACGAGTAAGGAAGGCACAAACAGGTTTTGAATCCATTTCCCCCAAGTGTTGGGCTGACTGTAGAGGTAATTGCGATCGGGATCGGCGAGGGAGTTGGTCTTATTATGGTGTACGCGATTGTGAACTGCCTGCCAAAGTGTCGGTGGCATCCATAACATGCTCAATCCCAGCAAGCAGATCGATCGCTGCCAGAAATAATTCTTAACGACACTGCCATGCATCAGATCGTGGGAACTAAATAGCAATACGATAACGCTGTTTCCCATTACCACCGAGAGGGGTAAATACAACCAGCATAGGTATACAGGGATGCGATCCAGGTAAGTCGCGATCGCCCAACCCACAATCAAAATTGCGATGTTAATCAATAGGATCGCCAGCTTGCTTGGGTCGGGTTGAAATGCCTCAGCAGGTAGGAAGGGACGCAATTTCTTGGCATATTCCGCCTGTGGGATCGGGTGCTCTGCAGTCATGACATTCACGAACTTGTATGAATCGCGTGTGAATTTTATTATTCTCGCAGACTTGGGATTGTATATTTTTCTGTGGTAGTTAACAATTTCAAATATAAGTATGCTTTTCTAGTGAGTAGGTTGGAATACCAGAGGTTCGATCGCAACAAATCAATAACTCAGGAGGATCGCCATGATCGCTACATCGCAAACATCATCCATCGATCGCTATCTACCCCTTTGGGGCGATATCAATCAAAAAAATCCTCTCGCCTACAAAACAACGCGCTTGGCAGTTTCAGCCGTAAATGCCGTACAGATGGCAGTAGCAGAAGCCTATATTAATGGATTGGAAGTGCCGGATGCCGCATTAATCTCTCTATTTAAAACCTGCATGCCCGTCTTTTTTAAGCACTTCCCAGCTCTACTCGCCCCCTACGAGTGGGTTTTACAAGAGACCGAGCATATGGCAGAAGGATCTAAAGATCTAATGGACATCCAATATGACTTGCCTCAGGAAATGCTAAACGTCATGCTCGGTGATAGCGACATTATTTACCCCAAGTACAGTATGGGCTTGTGGGAAAAAGGAGCGGAGAACCTCGAACAATCCCAAATGCAGATGATCGACGACTTAATTGAGAAGCTCGATATTCAAGATGGCGATCGCATTCTCGATTTTGGCTGCGGTTGGGGCTGCGTGCCAAATTACATCATGTCTAAGTTCCCCAACGTGCAGTTTACGGGATTGAATCTCAGTCACCATCAATGCAACTACATGCGGCAAAAGATGCAAGATCCCAAGAGCCAACTCAGTTCCGGTAGATTTACCCTATTGGAGATGGATTTAAACGATGCTCGCTTCGATACAAAATTCGACAAAATTCTCTCCGTTGGCGTGTTCTGTCATGTGGGAAATCTCACGCAATCGTTCCAAAAGCTAGCTTCGTTCTTGAAGCCGGGCGGGAAGGTGTTTATCCACATCATTACCGTGCGCACTCCCAACAACATCTCCAGCCCGTTCACGCACAAATATATTTTCCCTCACGGACGCTATTGGAATTTCGATGCCGTACCCAGCCATAATAAAGATCTCAAAACAATTAAACGCTGGTATCTCAATGGAATCAACTATCATAAAACATTCTTTACCTGGCTGCAGAACTTTGACGCACACCAATCTACGGTGAAAGATTTAAACTACAACATGGACTATGCCAAGTTCCGCCGGATCTGGCGATTTTATTTGATGTGGTTGGGGACTAATTTCGCCACCTGCGATGGCGAATATAACGGCAACGGTCAATTCCTAATGGTTCATGCCTAATTGTCCAGCCATCAGTGCTTCAATGCGCTGTAGCAAATCTGCTTGCGTCCATCCTTGATAGAGAGAAGCGGCGATCGCCGCTCCCCCCGCTCCTACCCCTTCTTTGACGAATCCCTGTTCGTAGGCGCGTAACTGTGGATAATAGGAATTGGTGAAACTGAGTTGAGCAGCCAGGAGCGGCACATCGCCAATATTTTCCGCCAAACCCACCGTATCGCCGGTGGGATCTTCCGCCACCCACCGCGTCGTACCTACCACAATCCGTTCTGGATTCCAGATCTTGCGAGTAGCCCTCGCCAAGGCGTACACCGCCAGCATTTGCGTCCCACCTGCCAGCAACACGCCGACATGACGACTAGCTGCGATCGCGATCGCAGCCGCTACAATTTGCATCGGATCGCCGACCGCTGCCGCAATCTCCCACGCGGTTGCAGGTTTTGCCAGCTTGGCATTTTGGATGCCCTGTCGGACTAATTCCCACTTTTGACCGTGGTTGCAAATAGGATGGGAGCTATTCACCTTGTCTTGAGCGTTAATTCCCAATGCGGTCAGTACGGCCAGAGCCGTAGTCGTGCCTCCCACAACGCATTCACTGAGAATTACATATGCGCCCTGTCGTGCCAGTTGCTCTCCCCAGATCAGACCCTGCTGCCAGAGATGCATTACTGTAGCTAAAGGTAAAGCCCGTCCCGTACTTAAACAATTCGCAGGCTTCCCATCTAGATCGATATGCTCTACGGTTGGCGGTGCGAGTAACCCGGCATTGAAAATATACAGAGGTAAATTCTGCCCTGCTACTACTGCACGCGAAATCAAAACTGGTGAAGCTCCAGAAACTAAAGGTGGCAGGGGGAAATGAATATTCTGACCTGTTGCTAGAAACTCAGCATCGGCGATCGCCGTATATCGCCGCGATTCCGGCGTTGCCCCAGCAGCGGAGATCCCCGGAATTAAGCCAGTTGCCGTAAACCCTAACACGCAAGCAAAGACTGGTTGGCGACCGCGATAGGTTTGCAGCCAGCGATCGGCTTCAGACAATTGCGTATACGCTCGGATCGTGGTGATTTGCATGCGAAGGTTAATATCCAGATCGCAGTGGGGTGCCCTGCGATCGCAGTTCATTTGAAAAACGCTATAAAGCTATAGCTGGCAATGTCCGTAAGGGCATTAACGCTTGGAGGGAAGGGGCTTGGCGCTCTTTGCTTTTTGCTTGAGTTTCATATACGCCTCAATGACTTGAACTACCTTGGGGCCCTGTTTAGAACCACCACCGCCGCCAGAGTTTTCGCCAAACGATACTACTAAAATCTCGGGTTTGTCGGCAGGTGCGTAGCCCGCAAACCAGGTATGGGAAGAACGGGGTGGATCTTCAGCAGTGCCAGACTTGCCCGCCACCGGCACTGAAGCATTGTTTAAAGCTTGCGCCGTACCAAATGTGATTACACCTCTTAACCCCTCCCGCAGTACCTTAATCGTACTGGGAGCGAGATTTAACGACTTACGCCATACCTTTGACTCGGCGTTATCGAGTAGTATATGGGGTTTGATCAGATAACCGCCATTGGCAGGAACAGAAGCCATTACTGCTACCTGAAGGGGGCTAGCCTGGAGGTCACCTTGCCCAATGGACATATTAATAGTGTTGCCCTCGTACCAGATGTCGTTCAGTACCTTTTTCTTCCAGGCGGGGTCGGGGACTAGACCTGGTGCTTCTTCATCGCTCAACTCTATGCCTGTGCGAGAACCAAAGCCAAACTTGCGCGACCATGCCGCCAATGACTCTACACCAACCCTCCTTCCTACTTGGTAGAAGAAAGTATCGCTACTAAAGGCAAGTGCCTCGGGGAAGCCAATCGTACCAAAACCAGCATTATTATGATCCCAGAACTGAATGCCCCCTATTTCCAAATAGGCAGCCGTAGATAATACATCGTCGGGCGAAAATTTCTTGGTTTCTAGTCCGGCTGTAGTCGTAATAATTTTATACGTACTGGCTGGGGGATAGCCCTGTAGCGCGCGGTTGACAAAGGGGTGATCCTCCGCTTGCAAACGCTTCCAGATCGCATCGGTAATTTTGGATGAAAACACGTTAGGGTCAAATGTAGGGCGGCTAGCCATTGCCAACACCTCACCGTTATTGGGATCGATCGCCAGGATCGCACCTTGCATATTACCGAGGGCAGATTCTGCTGCTTTTTGTAGATCGAGATCGACAGTCAAATGTACGGATTTACCAGGTTTAGGAGGCTTTTGCCCTAAAACGCGAATCACTTTTCCCCACGCATCAACCTCTACTTGCTGTCCTCCCCAAGTACCGCGTAACTTTGACTCAAAGGCTGATTCTACACCTGCTTTACCAATGACATCACCTAGACGGTAGCCCTTTGATTTGAGCTTATCTAGCTCCCAATCCGCAATCTCCCCAGTGTAGCCTATGATATGGGCAGCGATATCGCCATTGGGATAGTAGCGCACTGCTTCGGGATCGACCTGAACTCCAGGCAACTCCCGACTGTGTTCGGATAGGTGGGTCACGATTTTGGGGCTAATCGCGCCGCTGACACGCACTAGATCGGCGGAGTTGTAACCTTTTTGTTCTAACTTTTGGAGGATGCTTTTGGCATCAATTCCCGTAATCTCAGACAGCTTGGCGATCGTGGCAGGCCATTTTTCCTTAGGCTGTGCCACTGGCCAAAGATAAATCACATGAGCCAGCCGACTAGAAGCAATTATCTTATCGTTGCGATCGAGAATACGTCCCCGTTCCGGAGCTTTAGCAACTAGACGGACGCGGTTGTTTTCGGCGAGTTGACGGTTGCGATCGCCCTCAACCACTTGTAGAAAGAATAACCTGCTCCCCAGTAAGAATATTAGAATAAACACGCTAAAGGCAAACAATATGCCTGCCTGTGTCCCCCTTCCCATCGTGCGGGTGGTAGCTTCTTTGGGTTTGACAAGTTTTTTCCTTTGGGTCAGGGTCATGCCGGATGAATGTAGAATGCAAAGAGTTTTTGGATTAACTGCGCCTTAATTTATCTAACTTTTACCTATTATTTAACAACTATCTATAATCTCGATCTCTTTGTGAAAACTGAAAAAAGCAATTCATCCGATCCATTACCTCCAGAACAGTCAGAATGGCATGAAGTTGAAACTCAAATTCAGCAACTAGAGCAGGCATTGCAAGAGTTAAAGCAACGGCTAGCAAATGTTCGTGCTATGCAGAACGAACGCGCTCGGCTCAAGGAGCAGCAACACGATCTGCGATCGCAACTACAAGGCTCGCCAGCTTCACCACAGCTAAAACAACAGTTAAAGCAAGATCTTGCCCAGATTAGCAGTCAATTGGATTTGTTGGAAGTAGACCTTGAAAGCCGCCTAATTTCCTGGAGTAGCTTTCGGGAACCCTTTTGGCAAATAGTTCGTTTTGGCGGCTTAGGTGTTCTGATTGGATTTGCCATAAAAAGTTGCACGGGCTAGAGGACTTGCGGTTAAATAGCGCCCCAACCATAGGATGCGTTACGGCTAATGCCTAACACATCGCGGGTATCCTATGTTCGTGCAAATCCCTAGAGGATTGCTCCACTCGTTCAGGTTACCCAAAAATATTATGACTTAGTCCCTAGGCATCCGACGATCGTTTTTGTTAGTGTCAGCAATTTTAGTAATTACGCCGCTAGCGATCGCACCTGCCATCATAATACCCAGCGCCGGTTGAATTAATGGTTGCCACAACTGCTGCCACAGCCCCCACCCCAAGTTCACGTGCAGGGATTCAGCGGTTACTGCCACTACAAACCAAGCAAAAAAGAAAAATACTAAAAATAGATCGAATACGAGCGCCTTATTTAGCCAGCGCAGAAATGTTTCCATAGCCTTTAAAAGTGAAGGGCAATCTCAACAATTGCCCCACATACATTTATATTAAGTTCTTTATTTAAAACCAACCGCTGCTTGCCAGACAAAAGCCAGCAACAAAAAGAAAATAGGAATTACAGGTAGTACGTCAATCAATGGATCGAACATTCTGTATGCTTCGGGCAAAACTGCCAATAGCATTGATAATTGCATCTAAAGGCTAACCTCCTTCAATATTTAACCAGCATTTTATCACGTAGAGATTCCCGTATTTGCTAGACTCAAGTTTGCTGTGTCAGATAATTCCTTAATCTTGGAACCGCTCGTTATGTCAGCATCTAAAGTTGTTAATTCCCTAAGGTTAAACTTCCGGTTAATGTGGCAAACTGCCAAAACTCTGCTTTTAGCTGGATTGATTTGCCTAATGGCCTGGGTAATTAGTCCGCCAGTTGGAGCCGCTACCCAAATTAAGCTCACCAATCTTACCTACGAGCAGTGCCCGGAGGGGATGGGTAAAAACATCGTGTTGGGTGGTGGTGTAATGTCAGCCAGATGTTTTTTGGTCAAAGGCAAGGCACTTAATCCTACGAATAAGACCGTCTTTGATGCAGATATATTTGGACGAGTTTATGATGTCAATGGTAATGATGTAATACCGGAACGCAATCGTCTGGGGGCAATTCCCGAAGTGCCGCCCGGAGAAAGTGATTTTGAAATGATGCTCAGCGTACCTGCCGATCAAGAACCACCGCTGACCTTGAAGCAGTTTAAAGCTTCTGGGTTTACGGCACGGGTGCGTTAGTGTTTTGTGTTTGAATTAAAGTATTAGCTGAATTGCCCACCGCTTAAAGCCGATCGTCGCCATGTCTCCTGAGAATCTCCCCATAGAAGAAGAAAACATGTCCGCACCTTTACCGGTGGAGGATACATCTGCAACCACTAGTCAATCTAACCAATCTAGTCAAAGCGATCGCCTGAGCCAGTTTGAACAATCGGACGAATTAGATGAATTGGGCGAATTAAGTGCGGACGAATTAAGCGCGCTGGACGATCTAAATGAGTTAATTAACAGTGCAGAGCCAATCGAAGCTCCTGACACCAGCAGTGCCGATCGCACCGACACCAGTCCTGAACTAGCGCTTGTATCAATTCCAGAATCAACGACCTTACAGCAGGAAGCAGATCGCCTGAAGGCAGAAATCGAGCTACTCAAGACAACAAAGCAGGAGATTTTAGAGGCTCAGGTGCAGGAGTTACAGGCTGCAATAGTACGGGCAACCCAGGATAGTTTGGGCGATTTAGAAAAGCGCCAGCAGGAGTTGCAGGCAAGCATTGCCCTCCTGCAAAGGAAGCAAGAGCGACTGCAAAATGAGATGAAAACAACCTATGCGGGCGCATCTCAGGACATTGCCGTGCGCGTGCAGGGCTTTAAAGACTACCTGGTCGGTAGCTTACAGGATCTAGTGGCAAGCGCAGAAAAACTAGAGTTAGTTCCACCCAAAGCAGAGCCTCTAGCCGAACCAGTGGTAACAGCGAAACCACAGGTAGAAGAGTCGCCAATGCTGGCAGAACAAGCGTTTGAATCACAAAAACAAAGGATCGAACAGCTACTAGAGCGCTATCGTACCTTACCCGATTACTATGGCCCCCCTTGGAAACTGCGGCGCACGTTCGAGCAGGTTCATGCCGATCGCGTTGCCAACTGGTTCCTAGCCCAAGCTGGTAGAGGTGCGATTCGCAGTATGGGCACCCGGCTGCAAAATATTCTAGTTGCCGCTGCTGTCGTATCAGTTCTGCGGGCTTTGTACGCTGACAAAGTGCGCATTCTGGTTTTAGCCACTTCCCCGGAACGTCTGGGAGAATGGCGGCGCGGCTTTCAAGATTGCCTGGGCATCGGTCGCGATAACTTCGGCCCTGAAAAAGGAGTTGTTTTATTTGAAGACCCCGATCCGCTATCGCTTAAAGGCGATCGCCTCGTCAGCGAAGGCTTAACCCCGCTCGTAATTATTGATGAAGCCGAGGAATACATCTCCGTCGATCTCCTGCGGTTCCCACTCATACTTGCCTACGGGCGCGATCCGCAAGCCAAACCCAGTTATGCGTCTAGGGATAAAGATAGAGATAGAGACTTTCGCGATTTCTAAGCCCCACCTCGTAAGGGTTTAGCATTTGTGACGAATGCTAGTGTTTGATGCGAAGATTAGTAGACAAATGTCCCACCCCAACCCCTAACACCCATAAACCAAATGCTAGAACTTGCCTTACTCCCCATCGCATACCTGCTCGGATCGATTCCCACTGGTTATATTGCTGGGCGTTTGGCAGGCATGGATATTCGCGAACATGGCTCCGGCTCGACGGGTGCCACTAATGTGTGGCGCTGCGTGGGCAAGGAAGCAGGCATTGCTGTATTTGCGATCGATTTACTCAAGGGTATACTGGCAGTTTGGTTAATGCAACGTGCGGAAGCGATTAGCGCCTGGCTGCGAGGGATTTTAGGAGACGGTCTGCCGTTTACTAGTGCTGGCACAGCATGGGGACAGGAATGGTTTGTCGTAGCAGCAGCCTTGCTGGTTTTATTCGGACATAGCCGCTCCTGCTGGATTGGGTTTAAAGGTGGCAAATCGGTGGCAACGGGCTTGGGAGTTATCCTGGGCATAAATTGGATTGCCGCTCTCGGAGCTTTTGGTTTGTGGCTGGCAACAATGGCAATTTGGCGTACCGTATCGATTAGTTCGATTATTGCGGCGATCGCTTCGCCCATATTAATGTTTGTGACGCGATCGCCACTTGCTTACGTCTTAATTACAGTGGTAGGCGGGCTGTTTGTGATCTGGAGGCACCGTTCTAATATCGAACGGATTCTACAAGGCAGAGAACCGCGCTTTGGTTCTCCCCAAATAGAGCAGAATTCACAGGAACCCACGAGTTAACTAACGCGAATATGCCTAAACTTCCCGTATCGCGCGATCTAATATAGCCGTAAACAGATCGGTTAGTGCGGGGGTGTGTGGGGGCTGCGCCCCCACGCAGGGGTTCCACCCCTGCACCCCATCCTAAACCTGTTGGCTATAGCTATAATTTTTGACCTAGGTTTCTGCAAACAGAGTGCGAGTTCAACATAAACTTTTGGTAATGGCAATCGGCCTATCCTGGCTGAGTTTTTCGCCCCTGTTATGGGCGCAGACCCCTAATTCACCCAATACACTCGATCCAACTGAGCGTAGTCGTCCCAAGTTGCCTGCTCTCCCAAGCGACCTGCCAACCCCTCAACCCCAACCCCTAACTCCCAATCCCCAACCCCCAATCCCCAACCCCCAATCCCCAACCCCCACTACCAGAATCCTGGTCAAGCAAGTTCGAGTTTTGGGCAGTACGGTTTTTGATGTTGCAGAACTAGACAAGATCGTTGAGCCTTTTATTGGCAAGGAATCTACATTTGAGGATTTGCTAGCTATTCGGACAGCGATTACGCAACTTTATATCAATCGCGGTTACGCGACATCAGGTGCGTTTCTACCCCCTCAAGATGTTTCCGATGGCGTTGTCACAGTGCAGGTAATTGAAGGCGAGCTAGAGCGTCTCGACCTCAAGGGATTAGCTCGCCTCAAACCGGAATACGTCCGCGATCGCATCGGCATAGCAACTCAAGCTCCGATTAGTATCCTGCGCTTAGAAGCGGCATTGCAGTTGTTACAGTCCGACCCACTGTTTGCATCCGTGCAGGCAGAGCTAAAGGCAGGTACCGCTCCCGGTCGCAGCGTTCTGGAGGTGACACTAAAAGAAGCTCCAACGGTCAAAGGCGATCTAATCGTAGAAAATCGGGATTCACCCAGTGTAGGGGCGATTCGTTATAGTGCGAGTTTGAATCATATTAATCTCTTGGGGTTTGGCGATCGCCTCAATGCTGAAGTAGGATTTACTTCTGGCATTAGCAGTTACAGGATTGGCTACGATTTTCCCATCAATGCCTATGATGGTAGCCTGAGCATTAATTATAGCCGCGACAATAGCAGAATTATAGAGCAGCCGTTCTCTGCTTTGGATATCAACGGTATTTCTCACACTCTTTCTTTGGGATGGCGGCAACCGCTCATACGTACTCCCGATCGGGAATTTGCTTTGGGATTGAGCCTGGACTTGCGCGAAAGTCAAACTTACTTGTTAGGAAATATGCCATTTTCGTTTTCCCCTGGTCCTGAAGATGGCAAATCGAGAGTAACTGCCATTCGCTTTAGTCAAGATTGGGTCAATCGCAGTCCCACGCAGGTCTTAGCAGCGCGATCGCAGTTTAGCCTGGGTATCGGTGCCTTTAATGCTACCATCAACGATTCTGGTACAGATGGTAGATTTCTCAGTTGGTTGGGACAATTTCAATACGTGCAATCCCTCGGGCAGGATGCCATTCTAATTGGGCGCATTGCGGCGCAACTCAGTAATGGTTCGCTACTTCCCATTGAACAATTCAGCATTGGTGGTTTAGATACGGTGCGCGGCTATCGCCAGAATCGGATTGTGGGAGATAATGGCATAGTTGGTTCCATTGAGGCACGGTTACCGATTGTGAGAGAACCTGAAGGCATTGGCCTAATCCAAATCGCACCATTTTTTGATATTGGCACAATTTGGAATCATGCGGGTGTTGCCTCAAATCCCAGTACACTTGCCAGCATAGGTGTGGGATTGCGATGGCAAATCGGTTCTGTGGCAACTATCCGACTTGACTATGGCTTGCCGCTGAATCGCAATAATCAACCTGGCAACTCCATAGAGGATAATGGTTTCACCTTTTCAGTGCGCATCCAAGCTATGTCCTACTGAGCAACGTGTCAGGATGCTACGCAGGAATGGGTCGGATCGTTAATGGCTACTAGGCTTTAACAACTGGTAGTTCTTCCCAGCAAGTTGTGTATCTGGGGGATCTATACTGCGATCGCAACCTCCATAACTGCTTAATCCCCTCAGCCGCAAACTTAATCGCATCTTGACCTAGCTTGTGATTAATTTCATCCACTGTTTGCATTAACTTTCGCGCGCGTTCGCGATCGCGTTCGTCAAATAGATCGATCTGCGATCGCTCCGCAGGCACTAACTCAGACATGAGAACGCCAACTTTTTTGTAGCGATATCCTGACTGATAGATATCTTCTAGAGCTTGAGTGGCGTACTGAATTAACTCCGGCGTGTAATTAGAGGCAACTGGGAGGGTAATAGTTGTAGATTTACTATACTGCTGGGTTTGATGGCTAAAACGATTAGTTGTGAGATAGACGCTAAGCAGATTGGCCGCCAGGTTTTCTCTTCTGAGTTTCCGCGCTGCTTTAGCAATATACGTGGCGGTGGCTTCTTTCAGTTCCTCTAGCGACTCCACAGGATGGCTAAATGATTGCGACACTGTAATCCCATGCCGTGCCACGGGCATAATCGCCAGGGGCAAGCAGGAGATACCCCGAAGCTCCAACACCACGCGCACGCCAACTATGCCGATCGCTTGCCGGATGATTTCTTCATCGGCATCGCGTAGCTGTAGTGCGGTGTTAATGCCATGCGATCGCAAGTGCGTGGCTAGTTTTTTGCCAATCCCCCATACATCTTCTACATTTAGCGTGGCGAGTACTGCTTCCTGGGCTTCCTCAGTTAATAACTCTGCCACTCCTCGTGCAGATTGCTTGGCGACGTGACTTGCCACTTTTGCCAGGGTTTTGGTCGTCCCGATGCCAATCGATACGGGAATTCCAGTCCACTGACGCACTTTGGCGCGCATAAACTGGTTATATCGCAGCAGAAACTCGGGTGCCAAACTGGAAAACCCTGATAGATTTAGGAACGCTTCATCTACAGAGTAAATCTCAACCTCAGGGACAAAATAGCTGAGAGAATTCATCACTCGCCGTGACATATCACCATAGAGCGCGTAATTGGAGGAATATACCTGCACGTTATGCTTTGCAATCAGATCTTTGGCTTGGAAAACTGGGATGCCCATTTTGATACCCAATTCTTTAGCTTCAGGCGATCGCGATACCACACAGCCATCATTATTAGATAGGACGATCGTAGGCTTGTTTTCTAAACTCGGATTGAAAACCCGTTCGCAGGAAACGTAAAAATTATTGCAATCTACTAGCGCAAATAGTCCAGACATAGTTGTTCTGCAATTTCCTTGGTTGTGTTCGGTAGGGAACTAATACCCAATCCTGTTTAGCTACCCCCTTTTATAGCCATAGACAGATCTGTTAGGACAGGGGGGTGTGGGGGCTGTGCCCCCACGCAGGGGTTCCACCCCTGCACCCCGTCCTAAGCCTGTTGGCTATAGCTATACTTGAAGTCCAAGCAGGTAGACTTCGCTCGTGTAGCCGCGACTTTCAGTCGCCAGGCAATATTAGGGATAACAGTAGTCCTAAAGAAGTAAGGATATTTAGATGTTGGGGGGAGCTTCCCCCAAGTAGGGGCATAGCCCCTACAACCACACTTTCATCATTACTTCTATACCGCTACTGGGATAATTAACGCGGATTTGGGATAAAACGAACCAGCCAGGGGGACTCTCTTCCCCCTGCTGTCATGAAGCCTTAACTGTTTGAATAGGAAATGAGGTTGATTACGGCTCCTTGGGGATCTTGGATGACAGAGAACCGCCCCGTGTCGGGAATATCGGTGGGCGGCACCAGTACCTTCGCCCCAAGTTGCTCGGCTAGCTGTGTCGAGGCATCTACATCTGCGACCGTAACGTAACTATTCCAGCATGGGTAGGGGGCGCTAGTTTGAGGCGGCATGGGCATAATGCCACCTACACTGCGATCGCCGACTTTAACCACCGTATAGGTCATGTTCATCTGAGGTAAGGGCTGATCCTCCATCTGCCAGCCAAACAATTGACCGTAAAACTGCTTGGCCGCAGCCACATCGGTGGTCATGAGTTCGCACCAACTGAAAGCGCCGTGCTGTTTCATTAAATCGCTCATAAAAAGTCTCCTGAATAATGTACAATTATCAAATCATGTTTTTTGCTTTTAGGCAACCTTTGCGATCGCAAATTTCAAACAATTTTTTCGAGTAAGCATTTTGACTTATAGCACTTTTCAATTGAGAACGGGTTTTATCGATCAGGGTGAAGGGGTTCCACCCCTTCTTGGGGGCGTTGCCCCCAAACCCCCTACTTGTTCCGATCTGAAAACCGCTATAAATCCTTGACTTGAAGAAACGTTTTGATTATAGTACAATAATCTATAAAAGCAAAGCAACCACATAAAAAAGTCAATGGCAACCAACCCCAAAGTAAAGGCCGATCTGAAGTTCACGCAGATCGATCCGCGTACCTGGTCAACCGTAGGTACGCAGGGCAACGTATATACGCTCAGCTTGTTATCTAGCTCTCTACACTGCAACTGCCCTGCCGGTCGGCATCGCAAAAACTGCTACCATGCCGATCGCCTGGCACAGCTTTTCAAGGCAGAGCTAAATGACTGTCTTGCTTCTTTTTAAGGCAATACCCGTTCGGTTAATCCCCACTCCCAACTCTGGGGGATAAAATTTCTCAAAACCCACAAGATCGGAGGGATTTTAAAAGGCGATCGCAGTTTGAATCTGAACTCATCAACTTCAACCCCGACTAACACATAACGGAATGGAGGTGCAAACCGTAGCGACTGATAGAGCAAGATACCTAACTCTGTCATTAAGTAGGCACTTTCAGGACTGTCTATTCCCACTTCGCTAAGATTATTGGGCGAAACCCGACACCACCAGTTTTTTTCTATGTCTTGGAAGATGTCCGTGCAACATTGGCAATGGCGACCATTTGACAGTAACCATGATATTCCCTCAAAATGTTCAGCGAACTTATGGGCGTTGCCCTCATCAGAACCACATTCTGCTGACAAACCAAATATCCATTTACGCTGTGATGCTGGCAGCAAGTAGCCTTGTCCATCTAGGTATCCCGTAGGCATTTGCTCAATGTTTATGTAAGCACGAGAATCAATAAGGTGGCTCTTATTGACAAAAGCGAAATTCTCAACAATACGAGCTTATTGAGCCTGGTGACTAACGGAAAATCGTTGTTTCAAGGCTAGGTTGAATATATTTCAGGCGCTGCATATAATGGTCGCTTTTTTCTTGCGCTTAGGATTCTAACTCTTGATTTAGGATGCTTGCTGTTCGGCAAGTTCTAGTTCCTGTTGTGATGCTATCTGTTTGCCAAACGCATCGGCAATTAGAGGGCTAGCTAGGCAAGTGACAATGATATAGACGATAATGGCATTAAAAATTCCATCGTTAATTAATCCCACGTTTTTGCCATACAGGGCGATTACCAATACCAAAGCTGCTCTGGACATCGTGAGGCTAAACATCACCATCACTTCCGCAAATGTGTAGCTAAACGCTTTGCCAGCGATCGCAGCGGCCAGGAACTTCGCGCCTACAGCACCAGCAATTACTGCCAGGGCAATGCCGAGGTTTTCAGGATTGGTGAAGAAAATTTTAGGATTGCACAGTACTCCAACTGCAATCATAAATGCGGGGATAAACAGGTTATTGCCCACAAATTCAATCTGTTTCATTAAGGGACTAGTGAAGGGAATCGAACGATTTAAAGCCAGTCCCGCAATAAATGCACCGACGATTGAATCGATATTCAGCAAAAGAGTGCCAGCGGCAACAATAAACAAGCAGGAAAGCACGTAAATAAACTGCCCGCCCAAAGCATAGTCCTCCTTGGCTCCCAGCATAAATCTGGAAACTTTAGGTAATCCCCAAAAACATAAAAATACTAGCATTGGGAATAGAACCAGTAGGTTAATCCATAATTGGGTTCCCACATTCCCACTTTTAACTGCTTGCACTATTGATAAGCCCACTAACGTGAGAATCGAAGTTACAACTGTGCCCCCAACGGCAACCCCAACTGCTTCTTTTTGAACGATGCCATAACGCGACATAATTGGATATGACATGAGGGTATGGGGAGAATATAAAATACCTAGCAACACGGCGGCTAACCCGCCTGCTGTCAGCCATTGCCCTGAGATTAACCCAGTTGTAAAAGGAACGCCAAAGGTAAGCAGCCCAAATACGAGCGATCGCACGCCCAAGCGTTGTAGGTTCTGCAAGTTCATCTGCAAACCTGCCAGCAGCATTATATAGAGCAGCCCTATCCTTTCTAAACCCTGGAGTAACGACTGCTGGTTCAGCACCTTTAACAGCGCCGATCTTTCCGATGCGAGTATTTCACCTTTGTCAACCAGGGCAGATACTATAGTAGATGTGCCAGCCACGTCTCGATCCAATATTCCTAAGACGTTTTTGCCCAGGATGGTACCCAGGATAATTAGTACGACGAGGGGCGGTATTTTGAGGAAATTAGCGATAGGTGGCGCGATCGCAATAATCAATAGGATAACGCAAAAAATATAGACGGGGTCGTTAAGGGGCAGGGTGCCGATGGGAATAGCAGCTAGAGGGGGCATTTGTCAGTCTTTTACTCCAAGATAATTTCACAGAATTTTTAGGTTCAAGGCATAATTACCCTTACTGAGGATGCAGGGCGATCGAAATCGCTGTTAGCCTCAATCTTATAGTGCATTTTTAAGCTTTCTGATGATCTAAGTCACAGTTTTAATAACTCGCACTACGCGGGAATTAAACCCCTAACCCCTAACCCCTCCCCCTCAGGGAATTTGCGATCGCATTTCCTCATCCTTTACGACATGTATAGCCAGCCGTAGACAGATCTGTTAGGACAGGTGGTGTGGGGGCGCAGCCCCCACGCAGGGGGGGAACCCCTGCACCCAGTTCTAACTGGAGTTTAGACTAAAAGGCAACAAGAAGCATCTCGCTAGATAGAAACTAGCGAGAGAGAGGATAAAAGGGAAGAAGTTGAGCTAAGCAGTTGCAGCGGAAGCTTTTTTGAGGGGCTTGGCATAGCGTTTTTTGACAGTAGGATAACGAATCCGTTGGGTTCGTTTTTTCCCAAGAGGCCAACCTGGAGACTTACCGCGAGGTTTAGGGTCAGGGGAAGGAGAGCCAATCCTGACCAAAACTAAAGCAAAAGCATTTGCAACTCGACCAGGAGACAATTTAGTCATCGGTTTCTGCCAAGGCAGAGGAGAGTCTTGGACAAGTTCACGAGCGAGCCACAATTGCCAAGTAAGTAAAGGCATCAAGTCCGACCAAGTCTCCATCTGAGCAGGGGTAGAAAGCTGAGGGATTGTCCAATGGAGACGTTGACGCACCAAGCGATACCAATGCTCAATGGCAAATCTGCGCAGATATTTTTGCCATACCTCACTCAAGATTGGCTCGTCTTTAGCGACCCAAATCAACCACAGGGGTTTCGATTCAGGCATATCAAGACGTTCGACCAGAATGAGTGTAAAGGGATGGTCTGCGGCTTGCTTTAAGTGCAGGTTTGGCCATCGACGAATTTGCAATCGTCCCAGTTTAGGCTCTGCAATTGTGATGTCTGCTTGGGGAATAGACCAAGTGTCAGAGTCTTTGAGGCTAAATTTCTCTCCATGCTTATGGGGTCGCCCATGCCCCTCGTAATCCTTTGGGGCATGATACAGAACCCGGTTGGGGCGTAGCCTGAGCAGCTTGATACACGGGATGTCTGCTGTTTGCTGCAAAAATGGTGCGCACCCATACTCGCCATCCCCCAGGAAAAGCACAGTCCCAGGAATTTCCGCACAAACCAAGCGTAACTGACTAGCGGCTTTCTGAATCGGGTTCTCGAAACTGGTGATCCGCTCATGCCGCAACGGTAAGGCAAAACTCCCTTCTGACTCTGGAATCCAGGCAATTGTGCTGTATCCTTGCCCCACCGTAACAGGTTTGCTTCCTACTCCCGGTTGAGGTTGATGTTCGTAGGTGCGTTCTTGTAATGTCACCGCATAGGGACGCGACCAGGCTGTATGGTCGCCCGCCAATATCGTCACCTCTGCTGCCGGCATTTGCTGTATGTATTGCTTCATCAAGTCTTCACGTGGAGGATGACTATCTTGCAGTGCTTCATAGATACTCGACCACTCCCTCCGAAATAATGGGCTTAACGAAAGTTCCACAAACGATGAAACACTCCGACTCGTCAGTACCGCATCCATCAAGTCGAACAGCGCATCTCTCCCGTTCCCTATAATTTCGTACGTGTACTTGCGAAATTGCTCAAGTTTATCCAAACTAATCATGATGAAGCTGTTGATTTTATAGTCTTTTCAGCTTCCATCATCAAGCGGTCAGTCTGCAATGGCTGGCTGCTTTTTACCACTTTTTAGTCTAAACTCCAGTTCTAAGCCTATTGGCTATAGCTATAACATCAACCCAAAGCGATCGAGAGCAGGGGTATCCCCCCTGCACCCCACCCCAAGCCTATAGCTATATCAAAACTATTTTCGGCGAGCAGACGCAGCACGTAAAGATATGTCCAACTCCACTGCTGCCGCCATCCCAAAGAATAAAAAGGCGAAAATCCAGAACAGTTCGATCAACTCGCCACTTTGATAGGGTTTAGCCTCGCTAGCAATGTTATTCAGATAATTAAAACCTAAATCTGCAATATACATCGATCCTCCCCCCATGCCTAAGAGTTGCCAAGAGCTGGCATATTTACCGCCTCTAAATGCCTGGAATAAAATTGCAGCTACAACCAGCAAAAGGATATCCCCCAAAGCATAGACGATATACAAGTAAGTACCCAAATTTAATTCTACGGGTTGCCCATCTTTACCAGCTATAAATGTAACGAATCCTGCTACAGCTATACCAACAATCGCTACCACAGCCACAATTAACCATTGCCATAAACGCAAATTTATCCGCCTGCCAATTAACGACATCAACATCCCTAAGGACAGAAAAATGTAGGTTACTACGAAGAATGCATCAGCAAGTGAGGGAAAGGGATTCTGCTTTGCAATCAGTTCTATATAGGCAAAAATCAGGTTGCCTATACCCCAGGAAATTACGCCAACGCCAATGCCCAGCCATACTATGCGATTGCCAATAATCTTAGAGCTGCGAAAGTTACGCAAGCACAGAAATCCGGTAAGAGCGATCGGGATTGTCTGGAATACATAAATACCAATTCGATACCAATATGGGCGTACCAGTTCCTCTCCAGACTGTTCTGTGGGCAAGCCAAGGAACAGATAATATAAAATTGCTAGAATTGCCCAAGTGATACTTCCTAAAATTACATATTGGGTTGGTGGGAAGATAGATTTATAGTCTGAAGGGCTCGCTTTAGTCATATTCAGCTATGCAGTTTCCTGTAATGGGTTTTACTTATACCAAATCTGGCCATTAGGCATTTTTGTCAGCCAGGTTTGAAATATCTTTCTTGTATCCGGTGACATATCGGCAATAGTATTTTTAGACGCTTCTAAAAATGCCGTGCCGCCAAAGTGAGATTGGGCAATCTTATATAGATTGTTGAGAAAAAACAGGAGATGGTTATCGTTCCAAGTTGGAGTTGGACTATCCATCAGATCTTGAGTAGCCAGTAACCGCTCCAATGACTCTATAGTGTCAATTTGAGGAAACTTTTCTTTTTTGAGCGGTTTCATAATATCTAACTTGAATAAGTTGCCCTGATTTCTGCCGAAAAGGTCATTAATTTCAAGATATATAGCTCTTAATATCATTAAGCAAGCTTTAGTAACAATATGCTCGACAATTACCCCTTTTTGAGTTGCCTTACTTGCATCTATCTCTGGTAATTTAGGGATAATTGGTTCCATGCTTCTGCGAACTGGCTCAGGGCTTACTTGCTTTGGAGCCAATGGTTCTGGGGATACTTGCTTTGGGGCTAGTGGTTCTGGGGATACTTGCCTTGGGGCTAGTGGTTCTGGGGATACTTGCCTTGGGGATGATGGTTCTGGGGGCTTAGTAGCGATTATCTCTTTGCCGAGCGAAAATTTACCCCATACGCTATAACGTTTAATTTCTGGTTCTTCTAACAGAACGCATACCTTACCTTTGTTATCCACTAGATCTCGCCAATAGGTTAAAGCCTCTTCCCGGTTTTCACCAAACATAGTCAACAGTCCAAATGTCTGGCGTTGATAAACGAGAACGGGAAGTTGCAGACCCTCTTTTTGTGGATGAGGAACGTTAACGATCTCTACGTCCTGGCGGTTCAATATGAACATTGTTTCTTTTGATGGACTAGAACATGATGTTACCCCAGCCAACCACAATAAACGCAAAACTAAAAGTTTTGTAAAATTACGGCTAATATCCGTTTAATTTGAGAGCGCTCTGATTTTTGTGTAAATTGAGTCCTGAAGTACGTATTTACGCTGTTTCAGAGGCTCGATACACAAAATTTCGATCGGACCGTTTAATTTATACCCAAGAGTGGTAGGCAGAACTTGGGGACGGGGGAAATAACTAACAACATTAATGCCAGAGATAGAAATCCTATGGCATCATGCCAGTTATTCAACTCGGTTGCTTCGTCTAAGACAGGTGGCCTGTAACTATCGACTAGGAATAATACCAGCACAAACGCGCACAACCAAGAGCGGGCAACCAGAGATAGGGTTAAGAGCAACAACCGCGATATTTTGCCAATAGTTGCTACCCTACTTATGCCAAACATCGCGTGGATCAGATGACCTCCTTCGAGCGTGCCTAGCGGTATCAAACCGATCGCCGAGATCGCAAGACCCAAGCAACCAGCTAAAGCTAATGGGTGCAGGTCAACAGCACCCGTACTAAACTTCCCCCATGCGATCGCTTGTGCCACAGTTGCCATCAAGATCGAACTTTTGAGATTAAAAGGTACCAGGTAAGCGGTTAAAAAATTGGATGGAGTTGCTGGCTGTACTGCGGAGTCAGATTGTAAGATACCCAAAACAAACAAGAATAGTGATAGCAAAAAGCCTGCCACACTTGGCACGATCGCTAGATCGAATAGGGCGCGTCTGTGGGGAACAACGCTACGCAGCCAGGTTAAACTACCTAAGCAGCCAAAGCTGCCAACAAATGGAATGAAATGGGTGGGTGATATCTGCAATTGATACTGCTTTGCCACGCGATCGCGCGCGAGTTCGCGACAGCCAAAAATAGCAACAGCACCTAATAAGTACGCGATGCCATCCTGCGTTAGTGCCATTGCATCAGCAAATATTTTCGCGAAGTCAAATGGTTCGGTGGCGACTGAAATTGTTAAATGCGTCCCGGTCCACAGCAATGTCAGGAGCGTAACCAACAGCAAAACTACGGATAAAGCGGATGATGACCCAGACCGCCCGCTCGCTCGATCTAGACTGGCACTAGGAATGAGTGCAAAGTAGTAGCGATCTTTGCTGCTATTGCTATCTGTGTCGGTCTCAGGATCTGAATCTGAGGAGTGAGTGTCGCGTTCTTGAAGTAATACCAAAAAGCGATCGCCAAACTTTTGCTGGATGTTATGGCAGATGGATTTATAGGCAATGGCGGTGGCAACTTCTCCGGATTTAAGTTTAGGTTTATAGCGCAGTTGTCCCTGACAGATTATTGCCTGACTGTAGTACTTAATTGACTGCAAATAGAATACAGATAGAGGGAAGCAGTCTTTGAGCCTTGCTTCCTCACCTTTAGTTAGTTGTGTAGATGGAGAGGGCAGACTGGGTTTAATGCTAATATCCGTGGCGATCGCCGCAGCCAGAACTTCTTCATACGCTACATCTAGAGTTGACATTTCCGATCGCGCTAACCGGAAGTACATCCAGGTACAAATTAGGTATATAGAGATAAATAGAAATTGTGGCAGAGGTCGCTGACCCAGAATCTCCCATCCTACGAGCAAAATGGGTGCAAACAGCAAAATAACCCATAGGGGTACGGGCGACTTGACCCCACGCCGAATACTGAGATAGGCAGCAAAAATCCCCAGCCCCAACAGAGTTAGTAAATTACCTACGCCAATTAACATGGGCTAGCCCACCGCTGCGATCGCATCTTTTTGACCAGTTAAGAACGATTCCACCAATGTAACATCATCAGGACTGCCAATAATCAGGGGCGTACGAGCATGTAGCTTCTGCGGCACCACATCGAGAATGTCTTCTTTCCCAGTAATTGCCCGCCCGCCTGCTTGTGTCACCAGGTATGCCAATGGAGCCGACTCATATAGCAGGCGCAGTTTTCCATCAGGGCGATCGATCGTGCCGGGATACAAAAACACGCCGCCCTGAAACAAGATGCGATGAATATCAGCTACTAGGGCACCGGAATAACGCCCGGAATAGCCAGGCTGGCGATGAATGTAGCGAATATAATCTCTCATGGACTCTTCCCACTGACAAAAATTACCCTCATTGATGCTGTAGGTAGACCCGTGCGCTGGAATGCGAAGGTTTTCCTGAGACAGAATAAACTCGCCGAGGCTAGGGTCTAAAGTAAAAGCATGTACGCCTTTGCCAACGGAATAAGCAAGCATTGTACTGGAACCATACAGTATGTAGCCTGCCGCAATCTGTTTGTGACCGTTTTGGAGCAAGTCTTTTGCGTCGCCCTCATCGAATCCTTCTTGCTGGCGGACTGAGAAAATCGATCCTACGGCTAGATTAGAATCGATGTTGCTAGAACCATCAATTGGATCGAACAGGAGAGTATAGCGTCCAATGGGGCAATTCTCGGGGATATAGTACGGTTTTTCCATCTCCTCTGATGCTAACCGACAAACCAGGCCACTTTGCTCAAAGGCACGAATAAACACGCGGTTAGCATATTGATCCATCTTCTTCACTGCTTCGCCCTGCACGTTGACTTCACCCGTCACGCCCAAAGCATCTTCCACTAAACCGGCACGGCTCAGGTGCCGAGAAATCATTTTGCCCGCTAAACCTATACGACCCATCAGCGCGCTCAAGTCGTAGGCATCGGGGGAGTAGGAACCAAGATGCGAGAGTACGTGTCGTGAGAGCGTAGTAAAGTCACGACTTAGAGCGGTTTCTTGCGCGGCATTGAGTTGGATATGTTCTGTCATAGCAGTATTGGTTCCTCAAATCTTGCGATGCCTGATAACTCCAGTTTACCCGCAAACTCAAGAAGAGGTCTGCCTTAAGCAAACAAACAAAAAGCAGGCATAGCGCCTGCTTTATACCAAAAAACCTGAAAAATATAGAAAATTAGAACTTCATTTCTACTGCTTGTACTTTTTCTACCTGCTTCTTCTTCAGAACCAGCATGATTTGAGAAAGGATTACAGAAGCAAAGAAGGCAAGCAACCATTGTATGCGCCTGGGATCTTGCAAGACAATCTCGCCATCTTCTTGTCCGAATCCTCCCACGTTGGGGTTCATGGTTAGAGCCTCACCAGCCTTAACTTCCTGTCCTTCAGTTACAATTATCTCTGGGCCAGCTGGAATATTTTCCGTGGCAACTTTCCCATCATCGGACTTAATCGTGACGGTGTAGCCGCCATAGATGCCCTCGTCTTCATTTACAGGAATTTCGGCAATCTGACTGATTCTGCCAGCAATTGGTGCCGCAAATTGGTTATTGTTGCTCTTTTGCCCTGTGGGGTAAACCTGGCCGCGACCGCGATTACCACCAGCATATACGGGATATTTGAGGAAATGTACGTTCTTGTCGGTCGCTGGATCGGGCGACAGGACTGGGAAGACAATCTCAGAATATTCGTCGCCGGATATAGGCCCAACAATGACAATATTTTCCTGTTCGTCACTGTAGGGTTGGTAGAAAAGATCTTGAGTCTTTTCCTTAAGCTCTTCGGGAATGCGATCTTCAGGAGCGATTTTAAAGCCTTCCGGTAGCATGAGAACGGCACCAATATTCAGCCCTGCCTTAGTACCATCTGCGGTTACCTGCTGTTTACTGTGGTCGTAGGGAATCTTAACTACGGCCTCAAATACGGTGTTAGGTTCTACCGCCTGCGGTATTTCCAATTCAATTGGTTTCTGTGCCAGGTGACAGTTGGCGCAGACAACTCTACCCGTAGCTTCTCGGGGATTTTTATATGCTTCTTGGGCAAAATAAGGGTAAGCCTGTGCTGGGGATGCAAACAGTCCATTTAGCAGGAGGACTAGAGCTGCTAGCCCAGCTAATAAAGTTTTCTTCATTTACTTTTAATGGTATTGCGAGATATAAGAAGTGCAAAGAGATATTGAATCTATTAGTCGTCCACTCGTCATTTATTTGTCATATGCGCGCTGCGACTAACAGCTATAACGTTTTAATTAACGTTGCAAGAATGGGGCGATTGGCTTTGTCAGGCAAGCTAACGCAACTGCAAAACATACACGAAATATGCGGTGTCGATCGCAGCTTAAGCCCACCAGGGATCTTCACCAGTGCGGAAATCAGTTTCAGTCCAGGGCGTGAACTGTACCTTATCATCCTCAACCTGAGCGTGTACTAGAGCCAAAGATAAAGGTGCGGGGCCGCGTACTACTTTACCTTCATTGTTGTATTGAGAACCATGACAAGGACACATAAACTTGTTTTCCGCCACATTCCAGGGCACAACGCAACCTAAGTGCGTGCAAACTGCATTAATGCCAAAGGAAGCAATTTCTTTGTTATCAGTGACGACAATGTAAGTGGGATCGCCCTTCAAGCCCTGAGCCAGGGTGCGATCGCCAGGTTGATGCTCTGCTAAAAATCGGGAAGCAACCACATCATTACCCAGGGCATCTTTGGCAGTAACACCGCCACCACTGCCACCACTAGAGGGTGGGACAAAGTATTGCACTACAGGATAAAGTGCGCCTAATACCGTGACACCGACTGCGCCGCCTGTTAAAAGGTTCATGAATTGGCGACGACCCATGCTGGGCACATCACCAGATACGGAAGCTTGACTCATACTCGTACGTTATATCCTCGCTCTATAGTGTAATGATCTCTGGAAGCTAGCCATTTGCGACGCGCTCGCGATCAATATTACAATTTGTATACTGAATCTTAACTATCATATCGAGAATCAAGTCAGTTCTTCGTAGTTAATTTGCAACGAAATGTTAACAAACCAGATCGCCGCAAGCACGTGCGTGCAATCTAGTGCGATATACAGTTAAGTGAATTGGCAAACAAGCAGAATTAGACTGGACTTTAGGAATATATTCACATTGTTATATCGTTGCTATGGCCCTGAGTTATGAAAAGAAACCATCCAGGTATCGGATCTTGGGTCTGGTGGGAAGAGGACAGTTTGGTCGAGTCTTTTGCGCGCGCAATCGCAAAACTGGGCAGATAGTTGCACTAAAGGAACTGGAGCAGCAAAAGTTTCCTACGAGCAAATTTCTACGGGAACTACGTTTTTTGCTGAGTTTAGAACATGAAAATATTGTTTCGTGCATGGCGCTAGAGCATAAGTCGCACAAGCGCTATTTGGTAATGGACTACTGCGAGGCCGGAACGTTACGCGATTTAATGAATCGGCAGGGTTACTTAGCACCCCGAGAGATCGTGCCATTAGTCCTGGATATTCTGTCTGGACTAGAACACGCTCACAACTCTAATATTATCCACTGCGATCTTAAGCCTGAGAATGTATTGCTCAAGCTCACACCGTCTGGAATACAGGCAAAGCTGTCAGACTTTGGCATTGCACGCCTGACCCAGGAAATAACCACCATGGACTCCAACAATACCGGATCGCCAGGATACATGGCTCCGGAAAGATTTTACGGTCAGTTTTCGATCGCATCCGACCTTTATGCAGTTGGCATTATCCTTTACGAACTTTTGCTGATGGCGCGTCCGTTTTCTGGCAAGCCCAACGATCTCAGAGCAGCACATATCAACCAACGCCCCCGCATGCCTGAAGGTATGCCCGAAGCACTCAAAGCAATTTTGACCAGATCGCTAGAAAAGCTCCCATCCAAAAGATTTGCAAGCGCAACCCAGATGCGACAGGAGTTGGTTGCAGCTTGCAATTCCTTAGATATCGATCGGCTCGATCTATCTGCCTCGATCGATCCAGAGGAGCTACATCCGCCTATTTCTGAGATCGAGCTATCCAAAGCTGGTGAGTGCGTCAAGGAATATCTGTTACCTGGGCGGGTAGGATCTTTAGCAACAAATGAATATCATCTCTTCAGTTCCAGTAATCGGCAAGTAAAGCGGCAATTGATATCTTCCTTGGGACAAACTGAAGTAATTGCCGAGTTTGAGTCGGAAGTTCTAGAGGTAGTCAGTACTGCTACACTCCTATTTGTCGTAACAGAGCGAGGCATATACGCTTTAAGCGCTGACGGAGCTATTGCTAAAAGCGATGATGCTAAAGGGAATCCCATCTCAGGATCGATCGGATCTCGATTTCAGTGGGCAATTTCACCGCAAGGTAACTGGATGGCAACAGCATTTCAAGATAGTTTGGAACTGAGAAATTTAGTTCACCCTAAAGTCACTAAATTAGAGTTTGGAGATCGGGCGATCTCGGCGATCGCTCCACTAGATCGACATCATCTAGTTGCGATCGTTTCCCAAACAGATAGCAAAGAAAGCCAGATCGTGTTGATTTCGCGGCGCGGTAACGTGATGTGGCAGGTAACATTACCTTCAACCGTGTCGCGAGCAGTTTTGAGCAAAGTTGCAAATCGCCTGCTGCTAATCGACGGACTGTCCTCAGAACGTCTGATGTTAGTGGATTTAAAACCCTATCGCATCCACCGGATCGAACTTGCCGAGCAACCTGGTGCGATCGCAGCTACATTATGGGGTTACGTAATTGCCTCTACAGGCACTAATTCAACCTCCGCCCAAACTCCATCCAGTACGGTTAACTTGTTTGACTTTGAAGGTATGTGTGTAGGTAAGCTGATCGTGGATGGACAAGTTACGGCGATCGCGCCTCTGAATATCAATACTCTGGCGATCGCGATCGAACGCATTGACAAGCATGAGAGCGAGCATAAGCTCTATGTAGTAGATTTGAGCAAACTAGACCTAGATTTAATTTTTTAGCTTGCATTATAGCGGTTTTCACTTGAGAACAGGTTTTATTTTTGGGGTGAAGGGGTAGAACCCCTTCTTGGGGGCAACGCCCCCAAACCCCCTACTCTTTCCGATCTGAAAAGCGCTATATCTAAATGGTGGCATCGAAAGTCAGGTTATACCCAGACAGTATGGAGTTTTGTAAAGCGCACTACAATTTTGTCTAAATTTTATTTACTGGTGCCCCCAACTCAATAATGCTTTTGCGATGATAGGGATAACAGTATTTAGGCATTAATTCGCAGATAATCAAGCCTCCTATGACCATCAAACTAGTTGCTAAGGCTTCACTTGCCACGATCGCCTTACTTAGCTCTCAGTCTTTAATGCAAGGGCTGACAATCGAAGCAGGCTGGGCAAAGCCCTCTGATGCAACTCCTCCAGTAAAGCCTTCCAATGTAACTCCTCCAGTAAAACCTTCCAATGCAACTCCTCTGGTAAAGCCTTCTGATGTAACTCCTCCAGTAAAGCCCTCTGATGTAACTCCTCCAGTAAAGCCCTCTGATGTAACTCCTCCAGTAAAGCCCTCTGATGCAACTCCTCTGGTAAAGCCCTCTGGTGCTACTCCTCCAGTACTCACAACTTTTCATTGCGTGCAAATGGGGGATGCATCATATGCTACAGTGGCGCGGCGCGGCGATCGCCAAACCCCTCCGATGATTTTGTGGAGGAGTACTTTGGGCGAGTACGGGCAATATACTCCCCAGCGTCGCTGCCAGATCGTGAGCGATAAGTTTACTCGTGCCGTTGCCCTCAATGGTGGCAAGCTAGGTGGCATGTCATTGACCTATGGCATCAATAATCGCCAGCGCGTGATTTGCCATGTCAATCATTTCAGAGAAAGCTGTAACTCCGAAAATCAATTATTTACGCTGCGTCCATCTGATTACGGCAGAGAACGTCAAATCCTGGAGCAGTTAGTCAACTTTAGTGCAAAAGGTTCGGGCACTCCCGTGCAGCAAAGTGGTGAAATATTCTACGCCGATTTAGGGGATGCCATCGAGCGCTTTTTCTCCACCAAGGACGCTCAAACTCCAACTTCTACCCCTTCAACCCAACCACTATCTACACCCAAACCACTGGTTCCCTTTAAAAATCCAACTACAAGTAAGGATAATTCGATCTAGTGTGGCTTCAAATTCTTTTTAGGGCAGCAACTGCGACTGTTCCCTTTCTCGCATTTCTTGCTTGCAGTACTTCTGTCCAAGCACAGAAGCTATCTGACACGGAAGTCAATAATGTCGCTCAGCACGTCACTGTGATTATTGCCGAGGGACTGCAAGAGGGAGATGTGGAAGCCCAAAATGAGTTTAATCCAGGCTCGGGTTTTATTGTCGCTAAATTAGGAAACACCTATTTTGCCGCGACTAATCTCCACGTTGCCCTGAGACCAGATGCGATCTATGGCATTCGCACCTATGATGGGAAAGTGCATTTTTCCACCAACGGCAAGGCTAGTAGTAACTTATCCAAAAAAGGCATTACTAGTTTCCCCATAATCTACTTTGGAGAAGCCGGTGAAGATGGCAAGATTAAAGGATTCGATCTGGCAGTTGTGGGATTTCAAAGCGATCGCGACTATCCGGTAGCAAAGGTTAATTTAGTCGATTTCAATAAAAACGATCGTACCTTTGTTTTTGGTTGGCCGGATCCCGGCGATCGCACCCCCCGACGGACATGTCGATTTTCTCCAGGCAATCTGCAAGAGATTTTAAATCCACCCAATCCCAACGGTGGCTATGGGCTGCTATATAGCTCTGAAACCTATATAGGAATGAGCGGTGGCCCTGTATTTAACGATCGAGGCGAGATTATTGGAATTCACGGACGCGGTAAGGAGCCTACAGTTCCATTCAATCAGGGAATTAAAGCTCGCGATCTAAAATCTGAAGCCGAGAAATATAAACTCCAGGTTTTTCAATCGTCGATCGACCCTAGTTCTCTCGCAGCGATCGCTCCACCTCCGGCAGCATGTCTTATTCCCAATATTTATCAGGACTTTACTAGAGATTTTAAGTCTGCTGCCTTGGGAGATAAGCCTTCAGGAGGTGATGGCAACATATTGATTCCCGATTAACTCCAGTCATAGTCATGGCGGTTTTCAGATCGAAGGAAGAGGACGGCGACTGTAGCCCCAGTAGGGGTTCCACCCTTTCACCCCATCAACAAACCCTTTCTCAGTCGGAAAGCACTATAAAATGCCTTTAGATGCTTAACAAAGCTTAATTAAAATTAATCAGCCTGATTCCATCGTTTATCTTTGGAGTTGTTGCGGTTGCGATGTGCATAGGGATACAATTATGCCGTGTGTGAGGATGCAACCATGAACAAGGCACAATTAGTCATATCAGGTTTTCTGTGGCTTGCAGTATGTACACCTGCGGCTTGTTGGGCTGAAGGGGTCGAGCTAGATGTGCAGCCAGACTTGCAGTTAGACTCTCAGATCGTACGGACTACTCCAGGCGATCGCTCCGAGCCTACAACAAATCAAATCGAGCAAAATACTCCACCTAATACTGCGTCGAATATCCCGCCAAATACGGCAAATCAACCCGCACTCAGTCAAAATTTAGCTGCTCCGTCAAGCTTAGTTCAAGAGATTCAACAGGTAAATCGAGGCATTGAATCGACTCAGGCACAAGTAACTTCTGTCTCTCAACTTTCAGATGTCAAGCCGACGGATTGGGCATTTACGGCTCTGCAATCTCTGGTAGAACGGTACGGCTGTATAGCAGGTTATCCCGATCGCACCTATCGCGGTCAGCGTGCCATGACTCGTTATGAGTTTGCTGCCGGATTAAATGCTTGCCTGGATAAGATTAACGAAATTATTACAGCAGGGCTGGCAGATAAAGTCAGTAAAGAAGATCTCGCAGCACTACGAAAGCTACAAGAGGAATTTGCGGCGGAGCTAGCAGCCCTGAAAGGCAGAGTGGATGCGCTGGAGTCTAAGACAGCGGAAATAGAGTCGCAGCAATTCTCCACTACCGTCAAGTTGGGTGGCGAAGTGATTTTTGGACTTGCTGGTGCGACGGGTGCCAGTCCTGGCTTTAGCAACCCTAATATAGTCTTTACCAGCTTGGCGCGTCTCGGTCTAACGGCTTCATTTACGGGTGACGATCGCCTGCGTGTAGGTCTGCAAGCAGCGAATTTCGGCAGTAAGGGCAATCCCAGAGATCAATCGGGGCTTGGCTTTGCCAGCGGGCAAGCACTGGGTACCTATATGGCGCTGCTGTCCTATCAATCGACTACTAATAACAATTTTGAGTTGGAAATGCTGGAATATCGCTTTCCAGCATTTGGCGATCGCGTCGTATTTACGTTTAGACCAGTTGGCTTTAGCCTCAGCACCGTCCTGACAGCCAATTCGCCCTACTTTGACAATGGTAGAGGTTCGATATCGCGCTTTGGCGAAGCGAGTCCGCTATTTAAGATCGGCAACTTGCAAGCAGGTGCGGGGTTTGACTGGCTGCTGGGCGATCGCGTCAGGCTGCAAGTAGCATACGGTACGGCAAACTCTGGAAATTCAACTGCGATCGATCCAGTTACAAACAGAACTATTTCAGGCGGAATTACGGGTTCGGATAGCAGTGCCTTGGGCGTACAATTCTTACTCAAGCCTGCTGATAACGTTTGGACTGGCATTGCCTATATCAATGGCTACTCTGCCAATGGCAGGCTGAATACTGCTACAGGCAGCGTGGCAGCAGATACTAGTGGGGTACGCGGCAGTGCAACCAATCCAAATGGTCTGGATTTTACCAATGCGATTAATCAGCCTTCCACCATTAACGCGATTAGTGGCACCTTAAACTGGGCCATCTCTCCCACCGTGCGGCTAGGAGCATGGGGGGGATGGACTTTTACCAACTCACAAACATCCAGCGCCTATGCCAATACCACCACGTGGTTGCTATCTCTAGGTTTCTCCGATCCCTTTGGGCGAGAAGGCGATCTTTTAGCTTTTCTATTCGGTCAGCCACCCAAACTGACGCAGGGTAGAAGCCCCACCGGACTGAATATTGCTGACACTGCAACAGGGCTGCATTATGAGGTCTTCTATCGCTATCAGGTTAATAAAAATATTTCGATTACGCCTGGCTTCTTCTTTGTAACCAATCCAGATCATGCTGCTGGAGCCAACACCATTTTGGTGGGCACGATTCGTACAGTTTTTCGCTTCTAAGGAGGAGATACCATGTTATCCATTGCACTATCTAAGCATTCATCTAAAGTTTTATGGCAATTCTTATCTTTGCCTGTCTTGACTGGAGCGCTTGTGGGTGCGATCGCCCTCGATCTAAGGCTTAGTTCTGGTGTCCGGGCTCAAACCACTGGAACTACTCCAGCTACCACAGCAGCAACTACCCCACAGCGTCCTCGTTATAGATTCTTTGAAGAAGAACGTCGCATTCGCACGCCTACCCCAACAGAAGAAAGGGAAGATAGAGCTTTACGCTCTAGCACGGGGTTTAATGCCACGTTTCTACAAGATGCAATTAATGGCAACCAGGATCCAGGTGCTTTAGTAGGAAATAATCCCAGCGTAG
This sequence comes from Pseudanabaena sp. PCC 6802, assembly GCF_000332175.1. NCBI lineage: Bacteria > Bacillati > Cyanobacteriota > Cyanophyceae > Pseudanabaenales > Pseudanabaenaceae > Portococcus > Portococcus stanieri. The sequence goes on from NZ_KB235910.1 coordinate 813,775, forward strand.
AAGATAATCGCGGGCCTGGATTTTCTAAGGGTACAGTTAATGCACAAAGTCCGCAGATACCAGGGCCAAGTATTTCTGGCAGTTTTGGAATTTTCCAGACTGCACCATAGCATCATACATTCTCACTTTAGAAGTCGAAGGCATTAGAGCAAAATGGCAATTAGTGACATATTAGGTTTCAATCAGCGCTTTTTTCAAACAGGCTCTCCCTTAATTACTTCTCCCTTTCCCCTGGGAGCAGACTTCCAAAGCGCGGGATCTCAGATTGTTTTTTCAGCTACTGCGAGGTTTCTGGCTTCAAGTGAGAGTGGTAGTAACGGCTATTTCCCAGGTCAGAATATAGTCGTGGCAGACTTCGATAGTCCTTCGATCGAGTTAACATTCCAAAATTTGCCCCAAACAGGCTCAGGGGAATTTAGTTTTGACTATGTCGCACCTAATGTGACAGATGGACAACTGAGCGTTGAGATCTTGGACGATCGGGGTCAGCAGATTGGGTTTCAATTCTTACCACAAACCAGCGGCACCTATGAAATTCCTTTCACCACAGCAGAAAACCCCTACAATCCAGATATCACCGTACAATTTCGAGGAACCCCTAGCCTGATCCGAATTGGAGGTGTTCGACGCGAGTTTGGCATCGACAACATTCGACTCACAACCGATGGCGATCTCCCAGGCAACCAACCACCTGACACCATCACACCTCCCACAATTACGGCACAGCCTGGCACGACCGTACAACTGACCGGGCTAAGTGGGACTGACTCAGACGGGACTGTGACGCAATTTAGAATTACCAGCCTTCCCGCAGCAGAACAAGGGATTCTCTTTTTGGGGAACTTTGCTGCTGATGGCGCACCAGTTACGCTCAATCAGATAATTCCGGCTGACCAGATTAATAATTTATTTTTCCAGGCTAATTCTAACTTTAGCGGCGCGAGTTTTACCTATGCGGCGATAGATAATCAAAACGCTCAAGATTTATCTCCTGCCACGGTAACCATTAATCCTGGCGATATCTCACCACCATCGGGACAGCCTGATGCTGTAAATGACAGAATTTCTCCCATTCTTACCTTCAATGGAACTAATGGAGCTGATAATTTTGATGCCCTAACATTTCCAATTAGGATCGATTTCTCTAATGTCCTGACAAACGATACCCCAAATGGTGGTACTATTTCTGGCGCTCAACCTATTGCAAATGGCACGGTTTTGCTTGACGTTGACAACTCTCAATTTGTATTTACACCAGATCGAGGATTTCCACCGAGTAGTTTTCAATACAGGCTTGCTAACAGTGTCGGTTCGGATACCGCAACTGTCACCATAGCTACGGTCGCCTATGTGGCTAATGGACTGGCAGGTAACGATTCGCTGGCAGGAAGCCCTGGGAATGATACGATTTTTGGCAATACAGGGGATGATAATATTTCCGGTCGCGGAGGCAATGACGGTTTATTGGGCGGCCAGGGTAACGATGCTCTGGTGGGTGGTGCTGGCAATGATACGTTGATTGGTGGTTTTGGCGGTGATGAACTTACTGGTAGTAATGGAGCTGACAGTTTTCTATACAATTCACCTGATGAGGGGCTTGATAGTAGCACTGAAACTAGCGATATAATTACTGATTTTTCTGCTTCTGATGGCGATCGCATAGTCATTTCCGCCTCTGGGTTTGGTGGTGGATTGATCGCTGGCGGTTCTCTTACCAATGCTAACTCGCCAAGTTTTATCGGACAATTTTACGCCGCGCCTGGTGCAAGCCTACCATTTAATACTTCTAACAGGTTCATATATAACACTTCTAGCGGTAATCTCTATTACGACGCAGATGGGATTGCTTCGTCAGGCACTATACTAATTGCCACTTTGCAAGGTGCCCCCCAACTAACAGGTGGAAATTTTGTAGTTTTCTAAATGGATATTGAGGCGATCGCTCTGTACCATGATTGAGATAAAGAGCGATCGCTTATCTCTAGCTTACAGAATGCTTATTCTTGACACGCATCTGTCTCTTTTCCGCAACCTTTGCCACGAAATCACTCATTTCTCTAGCGACCTGTACGGATTTGTCAACCTCTGCGATCGCTTTCAGGCTAGATCGACAAACTGCCTCGCAGAACTGTGACGGCAAATCCCTTTAGTTTTACTCTGTCACCTATATGCTCGACTTCCAAATCACCCGTGCGTTGAGATAGCTGTTTTGCCTGTAGTGGATTCTTATTCAGGCGCTTTGCCCAGTATGGGGCTAACGTGCAATGAGCTGAGCCAGTGACGGGATCTTCATTAATACCGACTTTGGGTGCGAAGAATCTGGATACAAAATCATAGGGATGTTCTGGATCGGCGATCGCTGTAATAGTCAACCTGCCAACCGATAGCTGGGCGATCGCGGCAAAATCCGGCACGAAATTTGCAACGGCAGACTCGTTGGCTAAAACTACAGTGACGTTATCGGCGACACCCAAACACTCATAGGGTTGATTTCCCATGATGCTTTCCAGGAGAGATAGATCTTGGCGATCGCATGGTGTGGGATAGACGGCGGGAAAATCCATCACGATGCGATCGCCCTCAAGGTTAATTACCAAATCGCCGCTGAGGGTTTGAAATACTAGAGGTGAACTTAGATCGATCGCTCTCAATTCTTTCAAGTAATGGGACATCGCTAACGTGGCGTGTCCGCAGAGGGGAACTTCGGCGGCTGGGGTAAACCACCGCAGATGGAAAGCATTTGGCGATATTGGTTGGGCGAATACGGTTTCTGACAAATTCATCTCAGCCGCAATTTTCTGCATCAGAGCATCGTCAGGGAATTTATCCACTAAGACAGTTGCAGCGGGATTGCCACTAAATGCCGTTTGGGTGAAAGCATCAATCGTAAATATTTGATATTCCATCTTACAACGCAAACACCTTGGCAATGCGGGCTTGGAAATCTTGCGCGGCTTTGTATGGATCGTCAGCTTGCTTAATCGGTCTGCCAATCACGACGTAATCAGCACCGCTCAGGAAAGCCTCTTCTAGATCAACCGTTCTCTTTTGATCGTCAGTATTATCGACATTATCATTATCAACGGGCCTAATGCCTGGAGTAACGATCAGGAAATTTTCACCCAGGTCATCTCTTAACGCTTTTGCTTCTAATCCAGACGAAATGACCCCATCACACCCTAATTGAAGGGCTCTCTTAGCTCTTGATAAAACCAGAGCTTTCTCATCGCACTGAAAGCCTAAATCTTCTAGATCTTTGCGATCTAGGCTAGTTAAGACAGTCACTGCTAGTATTTTTAGGTCTCCTTTCTCCGAAACTGCAGCTTCCAAAATTTTATCGTTCCCATGTACTGTAGCAAAGGTAGCGCCCTTATCCTTCAACTGTCTCACTGCGGAAGCAACAGTTTGGGGAATATCAAAAAACTTCAAGTCAACAAAAACTTTCTTTTTTTTCTCCACTAACTGCTTTACTAACTCGATATAGCCACCCGCCATGAAAAGTTGTAGACCAAGCTTATAAAATACAACTGTATCGTCAAGCTTTTCTACCATACTCATAGCTTCTTCGCTACTATCGAAGTCAAGAGCAACTATTAGTCTTTCTTTGACATCAATCGGCTTGGTAGATAAGTATGAAGAGCCATTCATCGCATCAGTTTTTGTGTTTAGAATTACAGAACTCCCCATTGGTTAGGCTAATTTTGAAAATTTAAGAAAACTCTTTAATTCTCTAACAAAAGTGAGCCTTAAAAACAAAATAGTTAAAACATATCTTGAGTTCGAGCTAACTTTACGGTATCTAAACAAACTTAGGTACCTTCCACTTTGCTGCGATACTCTGCGGCTGTCATAAACTCGTCGGCCTCCTCAGGATCGTCTACACGTACCTTGACTAGCCAGGATACACCATAGGGATCTTCGCCAAGTTGCTCGGGGTTATCGATCAAGCCAGAGTTAGTCTCTATCACTTCGCCACTTAAAGGAGCGTAAATATCCTCGACTGCCTTGACCGACTCTACGGTACCGAATGTCTCGCCTTTAGTCAGGCTGGTGTTAGGTTCTGGCAGATCGATGAACACAATATCGCCTAGTTGATCGATCGCAAAGGCAGTAATGCCAATCGTAGCTATATCGCCCTCAAGCCGAATATACTCGTGCGAGTCGGTGTACTTTAGATCGTCAGGATATTCAAACATGCTCGATCGCCCTATGTTGCTTTTGTCTGTGCTTTTATGTTTTTTTAATGACTTCTTCGTCAGGCTGCTCGATCGCAACAGCGCTCAGGTTTAACTCTGGTAAATCTGGTAATTTTGATTTTGTATGCTTTGAGAAGCCCCATAAAAATATACCTGCTATGCAGGCTAGCATCAACCACTCAGGCGGGACATAGGCATCGGCAATCACCTTAAGTAATAGGCGGCACCCCACCAGCCCCACAATTAAATAACCCGCTGCCTCTAGACGCGCAAATTCTGCTAGCAGCTTAATAAATATCTCAGCGAGTAGGCGCAGAGCAACAATACCGATAAATCCTCCCAATAATACCAGCCAGGTTTCCCGCGCTACGGCGACCGCCGCTGTCACGCTGTCGAGCGAAAATGCCAAATCCGTAAGAGATACAAGCAAAACAACTTGCCAAAGTTTGTCCGCCACGGGAACGGCTTCGCCTTCAGCGTGGGGCTTAGCACTAGCAAAAAAATACTTGCCAGCCAGCCAGAGTAGGTAAGTCGCTCCTAACAACTCAAACTGCCAATACTGAATCACCCAGGTTGCAGTCAGAATCAGGATTATACGCAGTACGAACGCACCGATAATGCCATACTGCAATGCCCATTCTTCCTGCTTGGGATCGGGAAGACTACGGACTAAAGCTGCCAGGGCGATCGCATTATCAGCAGACAAAATCGCCTCTAGCAAGACCAAAACCAAGATTATTGGTAGAGTTTCAATCCGTAAGGAACCACCCCAGATGTTTAAGCGATCGAGCATTATTAGCGATATAAACCTAAAAATAATTTGAGCATCGCAAAACAGCTTAGCTTTTAAGTGCGTCAAAACTAATTATAGGTTGTGAGTCTTAATAATTGAGCCTAACGCAAGGTAGAGGTTGATTATTTGAGATCGTCATCAACCCCAATTCCAGGTGTAGGGGGCGGGTTTTGCATAAGCATTACCAGTGTCAAGCCAGAACTTTTTGCTAAACTTGCCCTTACATGTAGCTATTGCATACTATCTACCGCTGTAGTTTTGCTCGATCCAGTCTTTGTAAGCTCCCGTCCGTACCCGATCCACCCATTCAGAATGGCTGAGATACCACTCTACAGTTTTTTGTAAGCCAGTCTGGAAATTTTCCTTGGGTTGCCAACCTAATTCCTGCTTCAGCTTATGGCAATTAATGGCATAGCGTCTGTCGTGTCCGGGGCGATCTTTAATGAACGTAATGAGGGAGGAGTGCCTAAAGTTTGGTTTGGGTGCCAGGCGATCGACGATCTCGCAAATTGTTTCTACTACCTCTAAGTTGGCGCGTTCGCTCTCACCGCCGATGTTGTAAGTTTGCCCCACCTGACCTTGCAATAAAACTAGATAAATGGCATCGCAGTGATCTTCCACATAAAGCCAATCCCTCACGTTTTGCCCATCACCATAAATTGGCAATGGTTTACCTTCCAAAGCGTTGAGGATTGTCAAGGGGATTAATTTTTCCGGGAACTGGTATGGCCCGTAGTTATTGGAGCAGTTGGTGGTTAGCGTCGGCAGGCCATAGGTATGATGGTAGGCTCGCACGAGGTGATCCGCCGCTGCCTTTGATGCAGCATAGGGGCTATTGGGTGCATAGGGAGTTTGTTCGGTAAAGGCAGGATCTGCGCTGTCGAGGGAACCGTACACTTCGTCAGTGGATACGTGCAGAAAGCGAAATTCCTCGCGTTTTTGGGGCGACAAGCTCTGCCAATAAAAACGACTCGCTTCCAGCAGTTGAAACGTACCGACTACGTTAGTCTGAATAAATTCATCGGGACTAGCGATCGAGCGATCGACATGGCTTTCCGCCGCAAAATTCACGATCGCCTGCGGTTGATATTTTTTGAGCAGGTAAGTAACGAGTTCGGCATTGCCAATGTCACCTTGCACGAAGTGGTAGTCGGGATCGCCACCTAATTCAGCGAGAGTCTGTAAATTTCCAGCATAGGTGAGCTTATCGAGATTGATCGTCTCCGCCCATTTTTGCTGTCTGGCCTTCAGTACAAAATTCGCACCGATAAACCCAGCCCCGCCTGTAACTAATATGGTTTCCATTTACTCAGTGTCATTCAATTATCGTGCCTATTTATGCTAAATCATCGCTCCTTAAATTGCAGGCAAATTTGCTATGGGCTAATCCCTACACAAGACATTCTGTCAGTTGTCGTTGCAATTCAGCGCGATCGAGATGGCGACCGATTAGCACGAGCTGGTTAGTGGGAGGTTTGAGCCGATCCTCGGTTTTAAGCTCGTAGCGCTTGCCGCTGAGTTGGAAAATATAGCGGTTGGGAATGCCTGAAAACCAGAGAATTCCCTTCGCCCTAAATACATCTACAGGTAACTGTTTGTCGAGGAAATTTTGGAAGCGATCGAGGTCAAAGGGGCGATCGCTTTGGAATGAGATGGAGACAAATCCATCATTCTCTAAATGATGCGAGTGATGGTGGTGATGGTCGTGGTCGTGATGGTCGCGATCGTGGTCGTGATGGTCGCGATCGTGATGGTCGTGGTCATGATGATGGGCGCGATCGTGCTCTGATTCTGGCTCGGATTCGATTAGATCTGGATTGTTCAGGTTGACATCCAGGATTAACGGTAGAGGCACGACACCGTGACGCGATCGCAACATTCTCGCTCCAGATTTCTGCTCGCCAATATAAGTCTCTAACTCAGCAATTTTTTCTTCAGAAGCGAGGTCAGTTTTGTTGAGCAAAATGATATCGCCATACATAATCTGACTGAAAGCTGCTTCGCTGTTGTAGTGTTCTGGCGTGAAGGACTCCGCATCAATAACGGTGAGGATGGAGTCGAGTCTTGTCAAGTGCTGCAATTCCGTACCTAAAAACGTGAGCGCGATCGGCAGAGGATCGGCAACGCCCGTGGTTTCCACCACCAAATAATCAATGCGATCGCTCTTTTCCAGAACGCTATAAACCGCATCCACCAAACCGTCGTTAATCGTGCAGCAGATACAGCCATTGCTCAGTTCCACCATATCCTGGTCTACCGAAACCAGCAGTTGACTGTCGATGTTGATATCGCCAAACTCATTTACCAGAACGGCTACCTTGAGATCCTGTTGGTTCTGCAAAATATGGTTGAGCAAAGTAGTTTTGCCACTCCCCAAAAAGCCCGTGATAATCGTAACGGGCATACCGCGCTTCGGAATATCAATGCCGACAGTTGCTTGAGTATCTGAGGTTTGCATATTTGCGATCGCCAATGATGAAACTGTAATTTTCCCACTATTTTATACCAGCGTTTTAGGGCAGGCACGAGGCGCTGCCCCTACAGTTTGTAAATTTTCTCGTGCGAACAACTTATATCAAACCCTCTTGTAGTCGCAACTTTCGGTCGCCAGACAATATTTAGGAATAATTAACGCGGATTTGGTATTACCTGCCAGGAGATCGCCCATCTTTGCCAATAATGCGCTCGTAGCCCATATAAGCAATACCCAGCAGAATGGCTAGCAAAAACAAAAATGTCGAAAATGGCATGTAGGAGAAGAAAATAATATAAACGCGGTGCGATAGCCAGGAAATTACTAGAAACACGCCTGCAATTACGGCTAAACCCTGCAATACTCTAAATGCAGGGATCTGGTCTAGCGGCATGCGTTTTGAAGACATCCACAGCGAGGCAATTACGTAATAAATCGGCACCAATAACAAGAATAAGTCCGCTTCCTTTACTACCCTCGCCCAGCCGCCTTGATTGGTGGCATAGGCCAGATAGCCCGCCCACAGCAACAAGCTGAACACTGCTAAGCCCAAATTAACGCTGAGTACAAACGGTTCCTCGCGACGACCGGGAATAAGATAGCAAATTAACCAGGTCAACCAGGGCAGCGCTAGAACCACCGCTATAGCGATCGCGCGGTTCTCCATAAGCTGCTGAAAAAAGGATTCAAGGGTCATAGCGATTTATGTTGGTTAAGGCAAGACAAAATCGTAGCCAAAGCCGGAGCGCTTACCTGGTGCAACTTTGACCAGTACGGCAGGACTGTTGCGATCGCCAGATGTCTGAAACTGAATTCGACTCGCCGCGCCTTCCGTCGAGAAGTTTGGATCGGCAAGCGCCTTTTGCAGACCTGCGCGAGTACTATCCTGCTTGAGTCCCGAGAGAATTGCCTGCGTAGCATCATAGGCCATTGCCGTACGCCAGTTCACATCGCCACCCCAGAGACGCTCTGCTTGTTTGGGAAAGGTGGCAGCAGGGTTGGCTAAAATATGCCACGGCACAGCTAGAACCATATCCACAGTTTCACTACCACCCACTTGCAGGGTTTTGGCAGTGTACATGCTGTCACCACCGATAATTGGCAATTGCCTGCGATTAGTTGCTACTACCTGTAATGCCCGATCTAGCGTAGCTGCATTGGTTGCCAGCATAATTACCTCTGCACCTTTCGTCTTTGCCTGGTTCAGACTTTGAACGGCATCAAATCCAGCGCCACTCAAGTCAAACTCGGTTACTACCTGACCGCCATCGCCAAACACCGCAGTCGTAAACTCATCTTTGAGCGATTTGCTATACGAGCTATTCGAGTTAAAAAATACGACGGCTCTTTTCTTTTTAATTTGATTTAGCATGTAGCGGGATAGGGAATTGGCGGCAAAGCGATCGCTAGGAACAGTACGAAAAATATAATTACCAAATCCAGATAACTGCACTGACGTACTGGTCGGCGAAATCAACACTAGTTGTCCTGCCTGATAGACCTTTGCCGATGCCAGAGTTGCATCGCTGCCAAAATTACCCACTACGCCTAAGATGTCAGGATTGGCAACAAACACTTGGGCAACCTGCGCCGCGATCGCCGGATCGTTACCGTCATCGGCAATTATTACCTGTACTGGCACGCCATTAATTCCACCGGACTGGTTAAGCGTATCTTGAGCCTGTGCCACCCCGCGCAAGATCTCCTTCGCCACATTTTCATTGCCGCTAATCGGCGCAGATACAGCGATTTTCAAACTCCTGGCATTACCAATTCGGGCGTTGTTGAGATAGATCAAAGCCTCAGGATCGTTACGCTCAGAACGCAGGCTTGCTTCTAGCGAGGCGATCGCTGTTTGCCAGTTACCGGAGGCGATCGCTTGCACGCCTGCTTGCTTATTGGAGTTTGTGGCTGAAGCAATTAGAATCCTGTCGCCTTGACTGATACGACTATCCACCGCCCCCACATTGGAAGAACTGGTTGGAGATGCTCCCGGACTAGCAGTTTGGCTGGAATTAGATATGCCGCTGAGAATGTTATTCCTAAATAGCCATAGCCCGCCACCCGCCGCCCCCGCCGTAATTAAGAGCGTAACTAGAAGCGCAACTGTTTCCTTACCACTTTTTGCCATATTCTCAGCCAGAGTATATTTAAAATCGTATACCGTATAGCCAAATAATATCGCGGTTAAAGGAACTGTCAGGTTCGCTGTACTGGCGATCGCCTTCACCTGATGGGCACAAAACCCAGCCGTTGTAGAGTTTGTTGACTTTGTGGAGATAAAGCTAGATCGACGAATTGCTTAACTGCGGGACTGGTTTGCTTGCGTACCGCTAAAAACAGGCTGCGACTAATTGGATAAGCGCCGCTTTTCACTGCATCAACATCGAGTGGCGATTTCCCCTCAATCGATACAATCCTGACAATTTCCTGGTTAGCAACTTGAGACACCGTGGCATAACTAATACCGTTATTGCCAATAGTTCTAAGAATGGCAGTAGTTTCGTCCTGCGGCCAAGTGATGAAGTTGGCGCTATCGGGCGCAAATGGTTGACCTAGCATTACCGTATCCTGGAAAAGCGATCGCGTGCCACTAGTTGTAGCGCGGTTAATTACTTTGATGGGCAGATTAGTGCCGCCAACCTGCGACCAGTTCGTAATTTTACCTGAGTAAATATCGCGTAATTGACCTACTGTTAGATCGCTTTTAAACGGGTTATTACTTCCAATTACTACGGCGATAGAATCTTTGGCGATCGCGATTAGCTGAATACCTGCCTGTGCTTCGTTCGGTTTAAGCGGACGCGAACTAGCTGCGATGACTACAGAATTATTAATCAGATTTTGAATGCCCTTATCAGTACCGCCTGGTTTACCATCAGGTATGCCAAATGTCGTGGGAATATTAGGATTAAGCTGCGCGTAAGCATTGCGTAATTCTCTAATTGGCAGCACTAAAGTCGTACTACCATCAATGCTCAAAACACTAGGATCTGGTACTGATGTATCTAAGCTAACGCCGTTGGATGGAGTTGAGACTGATGTACTATTTGGGGTCGGAGAATTTAATGGTTGTGGGCTATTGACTTTGGGATTGTTTGCATTTTGTTGAAAATACCAATAGCCTCCTCCAGCAACACCAGCAGTAACTAGAAGGGTTAGTAATAGTGCCGTTGTCTCTTTACCTCTAGCCATGCTCGCTATCTCAAGTAATAATATTGGACTTTGTTAATTTTAGTTAAGTATTTTGTGCAAAAAGAAATATTTGCTTTAGTCTTTACTTTAAGGGACTTAATTCCCTGTTAAATCATACCCATATTAATTCGCAATATTATGACAACCACAGCACAAAGACGCGAAAGCGCCTCCTTGTGGGATCAATTTTGCAACTGGATCACCAGCACTGACAACCGCCTCTACATTGGCTGGTTTGGCGTACTGATGATTCCTTGCTTAATTGCTGCTACAGCATGCTTCGTAATCGCCTTCATTGCCGCACCTCCTGTGGACATCGACGGTATCCGCGAGCCTGTTTCCGGCTCGTTAGTCTATGGCAACAACATGATTTCTGGTGCTGTAGTTCCTTCTTCCAACGCTATTGGCTTGCACTTTTACCCCATTTGGGAAGCAGATAGCTTAGATGAGTGGCTCTACAATGGTGGCCCTTACCAATTTGTAATTTTCCACTTCATCATCGGCATTTGCTGCTGGATGGGTCGTGAATGGGAAATGAGCTACCGCTTGGGTATGCGTCCCTGGATCGCTGTTGCTTACAGCGCTCCCGTCGCCGCTGCTCTAGCCGTATTCTTGATCTACCCAATCGGCCAAGGCTCCTTCTCCGATGGTATGCCTCTGGGGATTTCCGGTACGTTCAACTTCATGATCGTGTTCCAAGCCGAGCACAACATCCTGATGCACCCATTCCATATGCTGGGTGTTGCTGGTGTCTTCGGTGGCAGTTTGTTCAGTGCCATGCACGGTTCGTTGGTAACCTCCAGCTTGATCCGCGAAACCACTGAGAACGAGTCTGCAAACTATGGTTACAAGTTCGGTCAAGAGGAAGAAACCTACAACATCGTTGCCGCTCACGGTTACTTTGGTCGTTTGATCTTCCAATATGCCAGCTTCAACAACAGCCGCGCTCTGCACTTCTTCTTGGCACTGTGGCCAGTGGCAGGTATCTGGTTCACCTCCTTGGGTGTAAGCACGATGGCGTTCAACCTGAATGGTTTCAACTTCAACCAGTCAATTACTGACAGCCAGGGGCATGTGGTGCCAAGCTGGGCAGACGTAATCAACCGCGCTAACCTGGGTATGGAAGTCATGCACGAGCGCAACGCTCACAACTTCCCGCTCGACTTAGCAGCAGTAAACGTTGCTCCAGTAGCACTAACCGCTCCCGCGATTGGCGGCTAACTTGAATGGTTATGTCCGATCGATTCGTATCGATTAGGTAAATCTAAATTAGAAACAAGCGCCCACTATTTGGTGGGCGCTTGTTGTTAGTGGAGTTGTCGATCTAAAAATGCTATTACGTCTATTTTTGGCACTACTACCACCACGATCGATTCAGGCTGAAATCGCTGAGATTCAGAAATACTTCAGCGATCGCTACGATAGCCGAGCTGCGCTTAGATCTCCTCCCCACATAACATTGCAAGCCCCATTTACGCAATCTCCCGAAAACATAGCAATCTTACATAAATCTCTGAAAGAATTTGCCCATAACTTTACAACAGTCCCGATTACCTTAAATGGTTTTGCTGCCTTTGCACCGCGAGTTATCTACGTTGATGTAGTTCAGTCCCCTGCGCTGATGGCCATACAAACAGAGCTGGCTCAGTATATGGGAACTAAAGTGGGTATTAGAGATGAAAATGCTCGAACTCGGCCCTTTAAACCGCATGTGACTGTAGCATTTCGCGACCTGAGCAAGCCAAACTTCCAAGCTGCCTGGACGGAGTTTAAGACAAGATCTATAAGTTTTGAGTTCGATGCTAATTTCCTCACGCTTTTGCAACATGATGGTCGGAGATGGCATATTAATGCAGAATTCCCCTTTAATTCACCCTGACCATAGCGAGACAGGGCATCTCTGCGAACCACTTTTGCCAGAATCTAAACTAATCCCGTTAGGCTATCCAGCACCAGCAATTAGGCGTGATAGTATGTATGCAATTCAGTTATTAGATTAGTTATTCGACTTAATAAACAGGTTAGGTATTTGCGCTAGCAGGTTTTCTCTCAATTATTTTAAGGAAGAAGGTAAGTTATGGGATTACTAGATCGCATCGGTATGGTGGTCAAATCCAATGTCAATGCAATGGTCACCGCTGCTGAAGATCCTGAAAAAATTCTGGAACAGAGCATCATTGACATGCAAGAAGACCTGGTGCAGTTGCGTCAGGCGGTCGCGCAAGCCATGGCAGCCCTCAAGCGTCAAGAGCAGCAGTATACTCAGTCTCAAACCCAAGCCAATGAGTGGGAACGTCGCGCCATGCTAGCTTTGCAAAAAGGAGATGAAAACCTGGCTCGCGAAGCCCTGAACCGCAAGAAAACCCATGCAGATAGCGTGGCAACCCTCAAGCCAGCTTACGACCAGCAGGTTGCCCAGGTCGATGTACTCAAGAAAAATCTTGTAGCCCTGGAAGGTAAAATCTCCGAAGCTAAAACCAAGAAGGAGATGCTCAAGGCCAGAGTGCAGTCTGCCAAGGCTCAAGAAAATCTCAACAATATGTTGGGCAAAATCAATACCAACTCTGCTGCTGCTGCCTTTGAGCGCATGGAAGAGCGGGTGATGATGGCAGAAGCTAAAGCTAGCGCTACGGCTGAGCTGGGGATGGATAACCTGGAAGCTCAGTTTGCTACCTTAGAGTCGGGCAGCGGTGTTGACGACGAGCTAGCCGCACTAAAAGCTAAAATGATTGCGTCTTCTGCCCCCGCTCCTGCACTTTCACCTGCTGATGCCAATAAGCCTTCAGTTGGTACGTTGATTGATTCCGAACTAGAATCTCTACGCAAGCAAATCAATCAGGGGTAGCCATTAGGTTTGTCAAAATTTAGTCAAGTTATTGTGTGTCCGGTTGGCTGTGTTCGATCGGGCACCTATAATTTATGTAGCTACAAATTCCCTTCAATCCTTTATTACGATTAAAGCTATGGGACTACTATCTCGCATCAGTACGATCATTAGATCTTTCCTTAACGATCTGGTTAATAGAGCGGAAGATCCGGAGAAAATTCTGGAACAGTCTGTGATTGATATGCAAGATGAACTGGTGCAGATGAGGCAGGCTGTAGCCCAGGCGATCGCTGCGATGAAGCGGCAGGAGCAGCAATACCTAGAGGCCGACAAACAGTCTACGGAATGGGAGCGTCGTGCCATGCTGGCTCTGCAAAAGGGACAGGAAGATTTAGCGCGCGAGGCATTGGTACGGCGCAAATCACAGGCAGAGACAGCAGGCAAGCTAAAAGAGAGTATCGACAGTCAGTCTGGACAAATCGCTGTATTAAAGAAAAATCTGGTCGTGCTGGAAGGCAAAATTGCGGAAGCCAAGACCAAGAAGGAAATGCTGAAAGCCAGGATTCAATCTGCCAAAGCCCAGGAAAACCTCAATAATATGCTCGGTAAAGTCAGCACTAACTCAGTTTCTGGTGTCATCGAGCGCATGGAAGAAAAAGTGTTGATGGCAGAGGCAAAAGCTAGTGCAGCAGCAGAGTTAGGTATGGATGAAATAGAAAATCGCTTCAAGCAACTGGAGCAGTCTAATGTTGATGAGGATCTCGCGGCGCTAAAAGCCAAGATGCTATCTTCAAGTCCTACAACACCAGCATTAGAGGCAGGTGCATCCAATGCCAGCGTCGATGCTGAACTAGAGGCTTTGCGTAAGGAATTGGGTCATTGATATGGAGTCAGATCGGCAGACAGCTATTAGCTTTAGGCAATTGCTCTGCTTGCTTTAACAAAGAAAAATGTCACAATTAATCGATATAGAAGTCGGGAATTTGTGCCAGTGTTAAAAAAATTTTTACTTAATCAATTTAAACGCCTGGCGATCGCCCTCTTTACCCTGGCGATCGCTTTCCAAGTTTTTACTGCAACCGCGATCGCTGTAGAAGTATACGATATTCCAGAGCTACCAATCGGCGATCGCACCTGGGTGCAGGATATGGCAAAAGTCTTGAGCAGTACCACAGAGGGTGCAGTTAGGGACAAGATTGACGAACTAGCTGAAAAAACAGATTTTCAGGTCAGATTTTTGACGGTGAGGCGAATTGACTTCGGGCAGCCTACCCAAGAATTTACCGATCTGGTATTTGACAAATGGTTTGCCACGCCGGAGAGCAAAACCAACCAGGCATTAATCGTGTTTGCTACCGAAGATCATCGCACTGCGATCGCGACAGGCGAGCGGGTGAAGGCAGCGCTATCCGATGCGATCGCCGCCAGCATTACCGATGAAACCATGCTATTCCCGGCGAAAAAATCTAATTACAATCAAGCTGCGATCGACGGTATTAATAGGTTAGCAGCCATACTAACTGGCGAACCCGACCCAGGTCCTCCTAAAGTTGTGGAAGTAGATCTCCCTCAAAGTAGCAGCAACTTTAAAACCGCCGAAGAAACTGATGGCTCCAGTTCCACGATTGTTGTAATTGGCTTACTAATTGCTGCCACCGTCATTCCAATGGTGACGTATTTTTGGTTCCAAAATCAGTCGTAATAAACAAGATTAGTAGGGTGTGCATTGCCACCCTACTGTTCATTCATCTCTATCCCTATTCACCCCAAGGACAACCTTCTTTTGAGACTTTGCCGTCGGGCAAAATCGTCTTGCACATTTTCGTTTCATTAAAAGTGGCACGAGAAATATCGGCACCAGTCAGATCGGCTCCCGATAAATCTGCGCCGCTGAAATCGGCCCTGTACAGGTCGGCATTTTGCAAATTGGCTCCCACGAGATTTGCTCGATACAGGCTAGCTTGACGCAAGCTCGCATTGGTTAAATTAGCGCCACTGAGGTTGGCATAAACCAATTCCGCATCAATTAGATTTGTCTGGCTCAGGTTGGCTTTTCTCAGATCGGCGTACTTCAATCTACTGTTTCTAATATTTGCGCCCAGCAGGTTAGCACCGTAAAGATCGGCACGAACAGCAAAAGAGTTGTTGACATTGGCACCGATCAGATTAATGTCTCTCAAATCAGTTCCAGATAGCTCAGAGCGAGTGAGGTTAACTTCTCTGAGCCTGCTGTTCTGCAGATCGGCATTATTAAGAAATGCACCATGGAGATTAGCACCATTGATATCGATATTAGAAAGCTCGCATCTCTGACATTCTAAAGTGCGAAGCAATCTCTGGATGTGTTCGGGATTGTCTGCATAGGCTCCAGCAGCAAAACCCATTGACAGCAATAAAGTAGCAGCGAAGGCTTTGAATTTCATATTTTCACTATTTCCTCACAATAAAGCCAGTTTCCTTAGCAAGGAATAAAACTCCTTACCTTTAGAGCAAAAATTTACCCTAGTCTAAACACCTGCCACCTGAATCTTTATCGCACGCACTACAAAAAAGCGTGCGATCTAATCATACACCGACTCTTATTTATACACAAAGCGAGGCGTAATTAAGTTACGCCTCGCGTTTCAACATCTAGACATCAAATGGACACCAGAGCTACTGATTTTGGAATGGAATTCTATTACTATCCAAAACCTTCTGTGCCTCAGGGCCTGGTTGATAGATATAACCCCAATTCGCGGTCTCACTGTCGTTGATAATGCGCGGCGTGACTATAATAATCACCTCGTTGCGTCGATTTTCCGTACTTTCACTGCGGAACAGCGAACCGATAATCGGCAGATCGCCCAAGAAAGGCACCTTAGAAATTGTCTGGCGATCGGCATCCTGGATTACGCCTGACAGGATCAGAGTTTGTCCATCTCTGAGGCGAATTTGACCAGAACTCATACTCCGCTTGGTAAGCAAATCGACTTCACCATCAAAGGAGATTCCACCCGTATTATTGCCGATGGTTATTCTCCTTCTAAGACCCGGCGTGCTGACTTGAGGTAGGAGCGATAAATTGATGAAGCCATTTTCATCAACTCTTGTAATGTTCACTGACAGACGAAGACCTGCCGTATCTTTGGTCACAGATCTACCATCTGTTGCCAGAGTGATAACTTCATCACCCAGATCGAGTGCAGCAGTTTCTCCTTCCTGAACGGTCAAAGTCGGATTAGAAAGCACCTTAGCATTGCCATTTTGAATGGTAGCTTCTAGCTGAGATAGGAACTGCTTGGGATATTGGAAGACCTGCGGCAAAGAGTAGGCAAACTGTGCCGCCTGACCAATAGTGTCTAGCAGTGCGTTAGAATTGGGTGCCTGTGCAGCTACTGCTGCCGTAGAAATTACTGGCTGGCCGGAAACAGGATCTAAAAGCAAAGGTGTATTCGCAAATGGACCGGTCTTGAAGGCAGGGTTTAAACCTGGTAGATTAGCATTGATTACGCCGCCTGGATTGAGATAGTAGGTAGCAGGTCTACCCACTACACCGGCATTACCACTGGTATCTAGTACTGGCTGACCGTTAGCTGGGTTAGTTAAAATCGTTGGCGAAGAGTATGGTTGTACTCCATTGGCGGGTAAATTTTGGAACTGAGTAATGGCATTAATACCTGGAGTTAGGGGATTCCCATCAGGACTGAAGACAGAACCGGGTTGATTGGGACTACGATTGACAAAATTTCCAGTTACAGGGTCGCGCACTCTTTCTGTGCCGTTCGGGTTCAGGAACAACTGCTGACCTGCTAGCGGATTATTAACAATTGGTTGGCTATATAAGCCATTGTCAGCGCGTGCTGTTACAGGTACATTTCCAGCGGGAACGTTTTGTCCAAAGTTCAAAGTTGCAACGCCCTGGTTGATTGTAAAGAAGGTGTCGTTAATACCAAACGAGCTACTGCTGCCAAATCGTTGCGATGCTAACAGGTTAACATCGACGATCTTGACGTTGATCGCGACCTGACGCTTGCGTATATCTAGACGAGCCAGTTGAGCTGCCGCATACTCTACCAGACTTGGAGGGCCAACCAGCATGAGAGTGTTGCCACGCTCGTCACCAATTACCTGCAAGCCTTTAAGCGGGAGCAATGAATTGGGACTACCCTGCACGCTTTCCAGAACAGGTACCGCTTCTGTGGGCGTATTTTGTACGACCACACCACCTGCGCCCACGTTAGCCGCTGTAACGCCGGGGATGGGTCGTTGGCGGTTGATCACGCGCTCTGCGCCTAAGCCAATTAAGTAGGCTGACGCTTCACCAACTGTAACCTGGTTCATGCGATAGGTGCGAGTGATCGTATTTTTCAGGTTAAAGGGCAGTTTGGCGGCGACGAATACCGTGCGACCAATGCGGTTGGCATCTAAACCTGCGAGGCGTAAAACGCTGTTGAAAACCTCTTGAGCGGTCTCATTTTCGATGTCAAGCGTAATTCTGGAATTGACTCCGGCTGCTTGTCCAGGCAGCCCAGGTGTCGATGGTTGCCCTGCCTGTTGGGAGGCATCGTCAGCAAAGGCTACGTTTAAGCCAGCAGTGCGAGCGATGATCGACAAAACTTCGCGCACAGGAGCCTCTTTGAGCGAAAGCCTTGGTACGCGAGCGGCACTGCTCAGATCGACAATGTCAGGGCGCAGAAATGTATTGCTGACTGATATATCCCCTATCGGAGCTGGTACAGGTCGACGTTGGAAGGGAGGAACTTGACCTTGTACTCGTCCCGGCAAGCGTAAATTTGTCGAACTGGATGGGGTAGTAACCGATATGGATGGCTGCTGTACCGGGCTAACTGGTGAGGCTTGCGGCGTTGACTTCGGTTTGCCTCTTTCATCGGTGATGGTCACCCTGGGCTGGAATAGGGGCTTGCCTGCATTCTGCGCCACGATGGTCGGCGATGTCGGTGTAGCGATCGGTGCTGGTTTTGGTGTTGGCTTGTTGGCTGAAGTAGCTGCCACTGGTTTTGGCTTGGCGGCTGGCTTTGATTTTGACTGAGCCACGATCGCTTCGTCTTTAGCATCTTTGTCAGCACGTTGCTTGTCAAGATCGGGAACTATGCTTTTCTCTTTATTTGTTGTATCTCGTGCATCTTCTCGAACTTCAGAACTTGGCTCGCTGTTAGTAGCACTCTCGCTACGAACGGGTGCAGTAAATATTACCTGCGGGAAAATAGTTGCCAGAGCGAGCCAGCAAACGAAAACATACCTATTCATAAATTCAACTCCTCATCTAAACCACTGAAATGTCTAAACCCAGGCATATAGTTTACCTGAATTAAATGAATCCAAACACAATTAATTTATTTTTTTGGAGCAGGAGCAGCGGCCTTCTTCTGAGCTTCCTGTGCCTGCAGTTCTGCTTCAGACAGCGGCACGTATGCGATCAGCCTGAAACTGGTAGCAAGCAAAGGCGTTGCCCTTGTCTGCACTATTTTCTGCTGGTCGGGCGTGAGTTCTTTGCCGCCGATCAGTGGCCTGACACTAGCATTTGGCACTATTTTCAGATCTTGAATCACGAGAAGCGGCTTTAACCTTTCGATCCTTTTCAGTGTTGCCACCGTCTCAGCATAAGTAGCCGAAAAACGCACGTTGTATTGGCGAGTAGTGAATTGTGCGTCGCCACCTGCTTTTGGCTCTCCTTCTGGCCGGAATTCTTCAAATAGACCTTTTACTTGCAAGGCCCCTACAGGGCTACTAAGGGAAACGCTTTGCGGAATCTGAGCATTGAGATCGCGTAGCAGCACGTCCATACTGTCCGCGCTAGGTAGTAAAGTCAGTACTTCTTTATTCCGCTGCTGTGCTTCGGCTACCCTTTGCGACACGTTTCCCTTGCTGGCAACTTCTTTCTCCTTGCTCTCTACGCTAGTCCGCTTTTGAGCAATTTGACTTTTTTGTTGCTCAATAGATTCATACAAAGGGAGAGTCTGCGTAGCCGTTCCGTAGGCGGCAAGAGCAACTCCAACTACTGCCAGAATTATACCTAAAGTTTTAGAAGATAAAGATATGCCGAATAGCGATATGCCAGGCGATGCCTGAAGCTCATCGGCACCAATATTAGCTGCCATTACTTAATTGCTCCTTTCTGCTGCAATAACTTGATACGGGTAACCGTGCCTTCGGAACCAGACTTTTGTAGATCTGGTAAAAGCTCGCTAGCACTCTTTTCCACTAAGTTCGAACTGATTTCATAGTCAACTAGAGTAACCTTGATATCCTTGCTATCTGGACGCAGTCTTGCACTCCTGAGCCTTGTTTTTTGATTATCTAGATAGGGAGATGACTGCAAAAGCAAAAGGAAATCGTTGACATCGTCGAAACTAGTTGCCAGCCCGACAATTCTCACACCTTTACCGCTTTGGTCGATGTTAGAGATTTGCACGTTGCTGGGAGCCCGTTCTCTGATGTCTTGTAAAATTGCTGATGGTGGAAGTGAACCCACAAATAACTGCACCAGAGCATTAGTACGATCGTCAACAGCTTTAACTTGTTGCTCGGCAGTAGATAGCTCCTTTAGCTTCGCATCTAAGAACTCATTTAAGAAAGTATAAATACTTAGTATTTTTTGCTGCTTCAGGGGATGTATGGTACTGAAATGCTGACTTCTTACATGGTAGCAATGTGACTAAAAGAAGCTTTTCTTGACTTCCCAAATGGGTTCTAAGGTTTGTTCCTTGCTAGACAAGGTGGCAAACTCCTCTTGCAAGCCTTGGGAGGAGAATTGGAGAAAGAAGTAAGCTCCTGCCGCTGCCGCGATCGCCACTAAAGCAATTGCGCCGCCACCGATTAAAAACTGCTTATCAGCAAGGGGCTGCTGTTCCTGAGCTACCTCCGTTGCTGTCTCTCGGTCATTGAGAAAGTTAATATCAAGAGAATACATTCTACCTAAACCTCCCTAAGTCCTAATCCTAGCGCTACTGATAATCCCAATCGTTCCGCTGAGGGAATCTCTTGGTCAGTACTAATTGATAAAGCGGCGATCGGATCGACTGGTGTTGCTGCAATACCAAGACGTTGGCCAAAAAACTCGTTGAGCTGGCCGATGCATGCTCCCGGACCAACCAACAAAAGTTGTACAACATCAGACCCAGCAGTCTGACTGGTATGGAAATCTATCGACCGACGCAACTCATCTGCTAAGTCTCCCAGCACCCTTAAAAGGGCAGCATCGCCAGGACTCCCTCCTACTCCCCCGGCTAAACCAGCGGTGTCGATCGCTTGCACGGGAACTTTCATAGCATATAGCATGTCCAAATCGGTATTGCGACGCGGTGGGAGATTTAAGGCGCGTAGCTGGGCGTTTTGAATTTGTTCTGTGCCAATCGCCACGGTACGAGAGAATTGTGGCACCCCGTCTACGGTGATTGTAATTTCAGTTGACTCGTATTCAATATCTATGATTGCTACCGCCTCCGCCATCGAAGAAAATTTAATTAGCTCTTCACGCAGAGAACGGATGATTGAAAAGCTAGCCACTTCGACAATATCAACTTGAAGCTGAGCAATCTCCATAGTTTGAATATAAGTATCGGTCACTTCTTTAGGAGTGGCAACCATCAAAATTTCTAACCTTTCCACCCCATCATCATCAAGACTGGTACCGAGTTTCTGATAGTCAACATCTGCATCTTCACGGGGAAAAGGTAGATAAAGACTAGCCTCCTGGTTGAGCACCATTTCGCGCAGCTCTGTATCGGGAATCTCGGCTGGCAACCGGATCAGTCGGCTAACCGTCTCCCTTCCTGGAACTGCCGTCGCAGCCCTTTTTGCCTTAATCTTTTTCTCTGAAAGTAAACTGCGAATCGTTTCCCCCAACACAATGGGGTCATTAATTCTGCCCTCCTCCACCGTTCCTTCAGGCAAAAGTGCAGAGGCATGACCTAACAACTTATAGGAAGATTGCCCCTTGCGCCGTAGTTGCACGACATTCACTCTTTCCGAATTGATTTCTATGCCTAAACCACTGGGTTTGCTGCCAAAAAGGCCGCTTAAGCTACTGAACATAATCTTTTATTGATTTGAAAGTACCAACTCACACCACTAATGCAGGGATTATAGAACTATGGAATACTTTGTCAATAGTAGAACGTGCAAACTTAGCTCTGATTTTTATTATTTTTGCATTAGGGATGAAATCTCTAGCCGTTTCTAGCTGATACCAAACCAACCTAAATATACTGTCAAAATTTTGTTGCCAAGGAATAATGAAATTGCCCCTCCTAAAGCCAAAAACGGCCCAAACGGAAATGCTTGTTTTTGACCTAGCCTACCCATGGCGATCGCTCCTAGCCCCACTACCGAACCGACAGCCGCCGCAACCAGCACCGCCAGTAGTAAATTTTGCCACCCCAACCACGCCCCCATTGCAGCAGCTAACTTAGCATCTCCAGCACCCATTGCCTCTTTTTGCAAAAAGATACGACCGCACAGTCGCATGATGTCGAGCAACCAAATGCCGACCACTGCACCAGTAATACTGGCAATAAGCTCACTCCCCCAGGTAATGCGACTGTCACCTGCGATCGCGGCGTTAAGCAAATGATAGACCACACCTAAGCCGAGACAAGACTGGGTAAGCGCGTTAGGCAGGGTCATAGTATCGATATCGATTATGGCTAGTGCTAGCAGCCATGCCAAGAATAAGCAATATAAGATCGAGATTAAAAGTGGTTGTGAAGCGCCAAAGGCAAGGGCAACCAACCAAAATAGTAAAGCTGTGATGAACTCAATTAGGGGATATCGCCATGAAACCGGAGCGCGACAATAACGACATTTCCCCTTAATCAACAGCCAGCCCACAATAGGAATATTGTCTTTAGGACTGAGTTGTTTGTGACATTTGGGGCAACGCGACGGTGGAAACAGTAGGGAAAGCCCTGCCGGGAGGCGATAGATGACAACATTGAGGAAGCTGCCAATACTGGCACCTAGAAGTACGGCGAACACTTGTAAAACCAGGCTTTCCAATTGATGCCTCCCAAAAATTCATGTAATGCAAGTACCTACATTCGAGCTATAACGAGCTATAAATGTATTTTAAGAAGATTAGCACCACAAAATTAAGAAAATGACTACAGATCGAAGATTGGATAGTATAGAAGCCCAATTGCAGTCTATAGCTGAGTCTAACGCCAGCGCCAGTAACAATATCGATCGATTAGTAACGACTACCGAGCGGTTAGCAACTACCACTGAGCAATTAGTAGCAACTACGCGGTTGCTGGAACAAGCATCTGCTAATGCCCTCAATGGCATTATTGAGTCAAGGGCTGAAGTGAATGATGAACTCAAACAACTAGTAGCAACTACGCGGTTGCTGGAACAAGCATCTGCTAATGCCCTCAATGGCATTATTGAGTCAAGGGCTGAAGTGAATGATAACCTCGAACAGTTAGTAATGACGACTCAGTTATTAGAACAAGCAGTTGCTAATGTTTTCAATGGTATGACTGAGTTAAGAGCTGACATCAATATTGACCTTAAAGCTGAGTTAATCGAGATCAAAGAAACCGCCAAAATACAAGCAGCTATAGCAGATAAACAGGCTGAAAGCGTAAGGTCGTTAATTCAGATGCTCGATCGAAGACAGGCTTAGCTTAGGATGGGGAATGAGACTTTAAATTAACAAGCATGACTTCGCAATTAGCTGGGCAAAAAATTCTGATTACGGGGGCTAGTAGCGGGATTGGGAAAGCTACTGCTAGCGCGTTGGTTAAATTAGGCGCGAGCGTGGCATTAGTTAGCAGGAATCCCGATCGAGCGATCGCTGACATTAGCGCGCAAAAAACAGCGAGCGCAAGTGTAAAAGCTTACGAACTCGATCTCTCAGATGTGAGTTCGGTAGCTGCCAAGATCGAAAATATCGTGGCGGATTTTGGTGGCGTTGACACGTTAGTCAATAATGCGGGGATGGCATACATCGGAGAGCTTATCGATACGCCCTTAGCGGATTGGCAAAAAGTAATCGATCTAAATCTAACCAGTGTATTTCAATGCATTCAGGCAGTTCTGCCTGCGATGCGACGACAACAGCATGGCACGATTGTCAACGTGGCATCGATCGCGGCTAAACAAGCTTTTCCTCAATGGGGAGCCTACTGTGCTAGTAAATTCGGCTTATTAGGAATGGCTCAAGCTTTGGCAGAAGAGGAGCGATCGCACGGTATTAAAGTCATGTCAATTTGTCCTGGCTCGGTTAATACACCGCTATGGGACACGGTAGCGGCGAACTTCGACCGGGAAGCCATGCTTACAGAAGACAACGTAGCAGATGCCATTGTTTATCTGCTGTCATTACCAGCTAATGCTGTAGTGAGCGATCTGGTGCTGATGCCAAATGCGGGGGTGCTTTGACGCAGGGAATGGTTACATTCATGGCAACCGCATACTCTGAAGCCAGCCAGATCTATCTATATAGTAAGGAAAAACTTGAGTGGGGCTAGATGTAGATAAAGGTTTATTTCTATTGACTTAATTCTTAGTAATGTTAGGAATTAGCTTGCCTTATTGATATTATGCGTTTGCCCTGGGTATGGTGGCAGTTTGGTTGTGTTACCCAGAAAGTTTCCGTGTAATCATCCTATATTAGACCTACACTCTGCCACAGTTTTTGAAAAGGAGCATGAGTTTGATGGTAATCTCTTACCAAAAGTAAGGGTTGCTTTCAGCACGATTATGGCAAAAATCCCACCCGAAATCTCTGAGACAATCTGGAGGCTAAAGCGACAATTAGCAGATGTTATTGATACTGCCAGATCCACTGAATTTTTCTTATTTGATACATTTGGTGAAACAAAAAGGACAATTGTTTATCTTGACGACTTGCAAAGTGTTGCAGAACAGGCAACAGAGCGATTTTCCCAGTTTTCGAGTCTGCAAATCCGGATTTTTAATGTTCAGCCTCATGTTCCAGGAGATATGCTAGAGCTAGTGATGCAGAGCATAGCGACTACGCAGGCTAGACTACCAGCACTAGAGCAAAGTATTCGAGAAATTAGGACTGAGTGGGAGTTACCATGACAAACCAACCATTGATGCCAGATCCGTCAGTTGATCGACGTCTCTTAGGTAACTTGCGTTGTGCTCGCCTGGAAATTGAAGAATTAGGGTTACAGCTTGATGAAGTGCTAGCTAGATTTGATGAAGAGATTCGTCAGCAAAGATTGAAACGCATTCAGAAATCTTTAAGTCTTGCTAACGAACAAACACTCAGTCCTTGACTTGTCTAACTTTGACACTAGTATCCTTTCGCGTTTCTGAAAGATGGAGCAACAACAGTGGCGATGCTAGCATCGCTGTTTGGTTAGAACGCTGTTTAGCTAGAATTAGTTAAAGAGCCAGAAAAATTAAACCATAGCAAGCGAACAGTGAACCAAGCATCTTTAAAGCAGCTCGATAACGATAGGCTTTACCCACTTTTGATCGCCCAGGAGATGAAGATCGGACGGGAGTCTAGTTGTCAGATTGTCCTGGACTCTGCCCAATACCCTTCTATTTCTCGTACGCACGCCGTCCTGAGACCTCTAGCATCGGGGGGGTGGGAAGTTTGCGATCTTAACAGCGCTAACGGTACCTTAGTCAACGGTCAGCGTTTGTATGGGTGTCAAAGATTACAATCTGGCGATCGCATTACAGTAGGGCAAAACGCTGTGACTTTCTTGTTTGCGATCGAAGCACCAGCAGGAGCAATTAGAGATCGAGAATTCATTCCCCCATCACCACCCAGAACGCCTGTCGGTTCGCCATCTGCTTCCCCCTCATCTAGTAGTGCTGGTATTTCACTATCGCAACTCGTACCCATCCTTTCAACTGGCAAAGACCTGCGCCGCAAGGCTTTCCTGATTCCAGGCATTGTAACTGTTGCGGTTGTCGTCTCCATGTTTGCGACAATCGGCAACTTTACTGCTTTTGCGGGGTTGTTGGCTCTTTACCTGGCTCTGGGTGGTTTCTACGTTATCTATCAAATGTGTGGCAAGTCTAAACCCTGGTGGTTGTTGCTTAGTGCCGCCATTATGACGATGGCGCTGTTGATAATTCCTCCTGTATTTTTGCTGTTTGAATTGGTATTTCGGCGATTGCTGCCTGGTAACGTAGCGGGCTTACCTCAAGGTGCAGGTTTTATCCCCACTTTTGTGGCGCATTTTTTCGGCGCAGGCATGTTGGAAGAATTGTTTAAAGCGATACCAATTCTGGTCTTTTTTGCGATCGGTTCGTGGTTGCGCAGTCCTCTTCGAGAGCGCGTAGGAGTATGGGAACCGCTAGATGGAATTTTGATAGGTGCAGCTTCTGCGGCTGGGTTTACTTTATTGGAAACTCTAGGACAGTACGTACCCAATCTTGTCGCCCAAGTTGCAAGAGAGGCAGGGCAAGGAGCAGGGCTTTTTATCGGACTGCAACTCCTGATCCCTAGGGTTTTGGGGTCGGTTGCAGGACATATGGCTTACAGTGGCTATTTTGGTTATTTTATTGGCCTTAGTATTTTAAAACCTAAAAGTGCGTGGGTAGTTCTACCTATTGGCTACCTGACTGCATCTGCTCTACATGGTTTTTGGAATGCCTCTAGTGCTTTTAGCCCCAACCAAAATACATCGCTGGTCGTGTCGGCAATCGTAGGGATTTTGTCCTATGCCTTCCTAACAGCAGCAATTCTAAAGGCGCGATCGCTCTCACCCTCCCGCGCTGAAAATTTTGCTACCCGGCTCAAACCTTAGGATAGACAAATTTGTTCTTACTTGAACCTTCGAGATCTTTGGCACTAGCAACCCACAAATCTTAAGAAATGATTTAGAATTGTAAAGGAGTGTAAAAAAACTTCTCTCTCTTGGCAAAAATCATGATGTCGAAAGATAGATGAATGTTTCAGCCTGGTATCTTAACCTTATCTTTAGAATCTAGTCTCCAAGATAGGTGTTTGAAGGACTAGACAAGGGTGTTTTTTCCTCCTCTTGTAGTGTCACGCAAAAGTATTTAAATCAACATGACAATCTCTTTATCTCGCTCGCCTGCTTTTAATCAAGATAACGAACCAAATTCCTCTAGACTTTCTACAACCCAAAAAATTGCTAAGATGCCGATTTCGCAAATAATTCGTACCAGATTAGAGACGGCAAGCGCTCCTTATTTTGCTAATGACAATATTTCAGAATTTATTAGCGATGAGGAAAGAAAAGAGTTAAAGAAGGAGATCGAAGGCAAGCTCCAAAGCCTATTTGATTCTTTGGTGATCGATACGCAGAACGATCACAACACCAAGGAAACAGCGCGTCGCGTTGCCAAAATGTACGTTGACGAGGTGTTTAAGGGTCGCTATCATCCCATGCCCAAAGTCACGGATTTCCCCAATGCCAAGGAACTTGACGAGGTATATACCCTGGGGCCAATCACGATACGTTCTGCTTGCTCGCATCACTTCGTGCCAATTGTGGGGCAAGCCTGGGTTGGTATTCTCCCTAGCGATCGCGTCATTGGTATTTCAAAGTTCAATCGCATTGTAGACTGGGTAATGAGTCGCCCTCACATTCAAGAGGAAGCAGCCGTGATGGTAGCTGACATCATCGAAGACCTGATTAAACCAAAAGGATTGGCGTTTGTAATTAAGGCTCAACACATGTGCATGAGTTGGCGCGGGGTAAAAGAACCCGATACGAAAATGATCAACTCAATTGTACGCGGTGCTTTCCGAACCGATCCTTCTTTAAAGAAGGAGTTCTTCGACCTGATCCGCGCCCACGGCTTCCATGAATGCTAAGGCGATCGCAGCGATAACTTGACTGTGACTAATGTCTGAAATAGGTCTGTGATGAAAAACTGGCTGAGTAGTTTTGTGCGTTTCTCTGTCGATCGGATATTCAGGTCGGTTGTTTGTCTGATCTGTGTACTGGCAATCGTAGGCGCGATCGCAAGTCCCGCCTATGCCAACCTCAAAGACGATCGCTTTGATGGCAATATTTTTGCGCTTTATGGTGGCAATGGTTCGCTCGTACCACCCAAGGTCGATCTAAAAGAATCCTTGCGGCTTGGAAAACCAGCCGTAATTGCTTTTTACATTGATGACAGCTATGACTGCAAGCTTTACACGCCAGTACTAAATGACGTGCAAGCTTATTACGGTAAGGCTGTCAGCATCATTCCCATTGCTGTAGATAGTCTCGATCTAAGCACTCCTAAAACCAATTTCAACACTGATGACGAAGCATATTACTACCGAGGCTTTGTGCCGCAGACAGTTGTGCTTAGCCCAGATCGCAAGGTGTTATTTGACCTGGACGGTAAACCTGACTTTGCCGATCTCGATGCCGCTCTAAGACAGATTCCTGGTTTGTCTGCTCTAGCGCCAAATGTTAAGTTACGCAATCCCGTCACCAAACAGGTCAACGAAGTTACACCCTAGGCGATCGCGCGAAAATGATGACAAATGCAAATGCTGATGCTCTTGAACAAGATCTCAAGCAGAGCTTAGAGCGCCAAGTGCAAAAGCTATCCCTGAATAGGATTCAGCGACATCTGTTTTTGTGTGCCGATCAAACTGAAGCTCTATGCTGTCAGAAAGAAGTAGGATTGGCGGCTTGGAATTACTTAAAGCGTCGCATTAAGGAACTCAAGTTAGAGGCCAAGGTATTTCGCACCAAGGCAAATTGCCTGCGCGTGTGCGAGCGCGGCCCTATTTTAGTTATTTACCCCGAAGGCGTATGGTATCGCTCAGCCACGCCAGAGATCCTGGAGCGCGTTCTCCAGGAACACGTAATTCAGGGCATATTGGTTGAGGAATACGCATTTGTGACACCTCCAACCGAAATTAAGCTGTTACCGTTATGATTGCTTGGCGGCAACGCGCTTGCGTAATGAATTAGCGCGGCGCTTAGCAGTGTCGTTATCGGGAGCGATCGCTAAAGTCTTTTCATAAACTTCTAGTGCTTGCGGCACTAGATTTTTTTGTTCGTAGGCGTGCCCCAGATTATTAAGCGCGAAAACGTATTCGGGGTTTAGCTCCAGGGCTTCTTTGTAATGTTTGATTGCCAGATCGTATTGCTTTTGGGAAAAATAGGCGTAGCCCATAGCGTTATAGATCTCGGGAGCGTTCTCGCCACCAGCTTTGATTGCTGTTTGAAACTCGCTCAGTGCCTTGGCATAGAGTTTCTTTCTCAGATAGACGCTGCCTAACTCGTAGTATTCCTCGGGAGTACCTTTCTCTTTTAGTAATTTGGGTTGCAGCTTAGAAATTACTGCTTCTAGACTGCGGCTCTTCAAGATTTGGCGCAGTACGAACCATCCCACACCGAATAAAATTGTTACCAGGCTAACAAGATAGGCGATCGCAAGTTTGTCGTCCATGAATGAATAAATATATTTCAGTAAGTATCGTAGATTATTTTACAGGTTGGAGGGTTGGGGTTGGGGGTTACGCAGAACGCAGGGGTTTAGCATTTGTCAATAACGCTTGCGTTTGATGTGAAGATAGTCAGACAAATGCTAAACCCTTACTGTCGGTTCCACGAGACGACCGATCGCATTGATGCCGATCGCGTTGAGATTTGTCAATAACGCTTGCGTTTGATGCGAAGACTATCGCACAAATGCTAACCCTTACTATTCCACCAGAGGCTGTTGGCGCTCGCGGTAAGCGCGAATCATTGCCTGCGTGCCTTGCTCTGCACCATCATCTAGCTCGCTCACTGCTTGAAATAATTGTCGAGCTAGTTCTACGCCCATTAACCGCTTGTCATCAGCATTAGCAATCGCGGTGACAAATTTTAGATCTTTGAGCATGTTGGCGATCGTAAATCCAGGCTGGAAATCCGACTCCGCCACCTTCATGCCCAGATTGGACAGCGCCCAGGACGCTGCGGCCCCACTACCGCATACTTCCACAACTAGATTGGGGTCGATACCAATTTGCTCCGCCAGCAGCATTGACTCGCAGATGCCCATCATGTACGTCGATACTAAAATCTGATTGCAAAGTTTAACCCCTTGACCGCTCCCCACCGCACCGCACCAACGCATAGTGGTGCCCATTGCCGCTAGTAGTGGCTGACACTCCTCAAAATCCGAGCGATCGCCACCAACCATGAATGTAAGCGTGCCATTTCTAGCACCGATGTCGCCGCCAGAAATCGGTGCATCTAAAAAGCGGAGGTTCTGGGCCTGCAAAGCTTGATCGATGCGTCTAGCTGCCTGAGGACCAATCGTGCTGGTGTCAACGACTAGAGCATGGGGGCGGGCATAATGCACCACGCCTGTATCTCCCAGTAATACCTCTTCCACATCTGGAACATCAGACACGCAGAGGAAGATGGTATCAGCATCTGCCACCGCTTCGCGAATCGAAGTAAAAATTTTAGCCCCTGCTTCTCTAGCAGTAGTGATGCTAGGGCGATCGCTAGAGCGATTCCAAGCGTTAACATCAAAACCTTTACGCGCCAGGTTAGCTGCCATCGACCCGCCCATAATGCCCAAGCCTAAAAAGGCAACCTTTGAATTCATAGTGACGTTAAGCTGAGTAATTTGTTAAGCAGGGAAGTTAGCGATCGCAGTCTCTTCATCGTCAAAACTGGGGAATAGCGGCTCCATACCACAGGCTTCCAGCGCGATCGTCACCACGTCTGGCGACCTGCAAATTGCCATATATCCACCTGCGGCTTTGCACTTGCGCATAGTTGAAACCAGTACTCCAATCCCAGAACTGTCAAAACTGGTAACCTGCCCCAGATTCAGGAGCAAATTGGGGTAACCGAAATCAACAATTTGTTGAATTTTATTGCGCACGTCCATGGTAACGATAGAGTCCAAGCGACCTGCAATTGGCACAATTGCCAATCTTTGCCCTTGAGGAGTAATAGCATCGCGAATCTTTAGTTCAAAACTCATAAATGTTAGTTATCCAGATGCCCAAAACTATGCGATCGCCCTCACTTTACCTGTAATACCAAATCCTGGTTTGCTCCCCCCTTTTTACTTAAAGTCCGCCTGCGCGGACTTTGTTTGTGTAGCCGCGACTTCCAGTCGCCAGGCAATAGGGGTAATTAATGCAGATTTGGTTATGATAGGTCGATCGAAGCGTACCCAATTATAGTCCTGGAGCAATACCTAATTTTTTACAATTGCGATTGCTAATTGTGGCATCGGATAAGATGGTTTTGCACAAAAATGCATACTCTAGATTGACATTACTGAGATTGACATTGTTGAGGTTAGCGTTGCTGAAATTGACACTGTCTAGATTAGCGTTGCTGAGATTGGCATTGCCCAGGTTCGCGCCACTAAGGTTAGCTTCGCTGAGATTGACGCTGCTCAGATTAGCCCCGCTGAGATTAGTATTGCTGAGATCCGCACCATTAAGGTTGGTACCGCTCAGGTTGCTGCGGTAGAAATTCATGCTGCTAAGATTTGTATAGCTGAGATCTGCATTGGTAAGAGAGATAACTGTATTATCTCTTTCGATTAGCTTCGCTTCCTGTAAAAACAAGAGCAGAAGACCCTTACGCTTGCTATCCAAGCTCTGCAAAGTAGTGATTGTCTTGGCGTGGGCAATTACTCTAACTTCATCGTTGTCTTTGGCCGTTCTCAGCTTGCGATCGAAAAGCAAAGCAGTCATGGTGTCGAAGTATCTATTTAAGCTCTCTTGTCTGGCATTATCCTGAACTAGCGCCTGCTCCCTTTGGGTAACAGCTTGATGTCCTTCAATCTCTCGTTGTTTAGAATGCTCCTGCAAGTAGACAATGCCAGATACTAGGGCAGCAGAAACCAATAGCACTTTCAGAGAATTCCACAGTTTCTTCTCTCGCAACCCAGCCCTTCTCAAAGAATTATCGGAAGATGGGGTCGGTGCTTGTGGTTTAGATGGCGGCAAACTCATCAGACTGCTTTCCTTGCTATAGTTGGCGATCTCGGTTCGATCGGTGGGGCTAGAGTTAAGATCTTGCTTATCTGGCTTGTAATGCTCCAAATCCAATCTTTCATACCTTTTGACCAGGCCTTCCCATAGCTGCTTGACCTCAGTTGATGCTGCGTAGCTAGCTGCTGTATCAGGAGCTTGAGAGTTACTAGTACCGCTCTCCAAACTTACCTTTATGGTGTCTTGTTGCTCTTGTGACATGCCTGATACTCAAACCTTATTAATTACCTATGAATGCTATAGGCTGACTATACCCAGAATCAGCCCGAACTAAACTATTGCAAATTATTTCTGGGCAAATTTTTGGATCTCTGGCAAAATTTAAGCGATCGCTACAGATATAGCTATAGCCAACAGGCTTAGGACGGTGTGCAGGGGTGGAACACGGCAGTGGCTCTAGGGGGAAACCCCCAAGACCGCCCTGCCTCCCCTGCGTGGGTGCGCAGCCCCTGTCCTAACAGATCTGTCTATGGCTATATGTCTGGTGAATATGCGAGGATATGGAACATAGTGAGGAGTGCGAACAATGTTGAAGCAAAATCATCGGGCTTGGGTAGAGATCGATCTATCTGCCATTAAGCATAATGTCAGCCAGCTTAAACGTTTACTATCGCCTCAGACAGAACTAATGGCGATCGTCAAAGCAGATGCCTACGGTCATGGTGCCATTGGTGTAAGTCAGGCAGCACTGCAAGCAGGTGCTAGTTGGCTGGGTGTTGCCACTATTCCCGAAGGTATTCAACTGCGTAATGCCGGAATTACTGCACCGATTTTAATTCTGGGGGCAACCAATAGCGCCGATGAAGTTAGAGCGATCGCTGAATATCGCCTCCAACCTACAATTTGCACGCCCAAGCAGGCGCTTATATTTCACGAGATATTGCAAGAAATTGGCAGCCGTATTGCCGTTCACCTCAAAATCGATACGGGCATGTCTCGATTGGGTACGGATTGGCGATCGGCAACGGAGTTTGTCCAGTTGGTGACTAGCTTGCCGGAGCTAGAAGTCGAAAGTGTTTACTCCCACCTCGCCACCGCCGACGATTTGGATCGCACGATCTTAAACCAACAAAAACAAAGATTTACGACAGTCATTAAGGCTTTGCAGGATGTCAGCATTTATCCACGCCGCCTTCACCTCGCTAACACGGCTGGGATGCTCACAGATCCCGATCTGCACTACGACATCGTGCGTCCCGGCTTAGGCATATATGGTTTATACCCTGCCCCACACCTCAAAGATGAAATCGAACTGCGCCCGGCTATGCAGGTAAAGGCAAGAATTACTCAAGTTAAGGAGATTGATGCTGGAAGTGGTGTCAGCTATGGCTATTCGTTTATTGCCCCTACTGATATGAAAGTTGCGACAGTGGCGATCGGTTACGCTGATGGCGTACCGCGCGGTTTGTCCGATCGCATCAAGGTTGTGGTACACGGTCAAACCGTGGCGCAGGTGGGGACAATTACTATGGATCAGTGTTTAATTGATGTTACCCACGTTCCTGAGGTAGCGGTGGGAGATCCCGTGACTATTTTGGGTAAGGAGGATCTGACAACAGCCGACGATTGGGCAAAGGTTCTGGGCACGATCTCATGGGAAATCCTCTGCGGCTTTAAGCATCGTTTACCCAGAATCTACGTTACGCAATCCGATCCAGTCAGCTATGTAGCTCGATCGCGGTAAATCCAGGGATCTGCGATCGAATCATCCCAATTCCTCAAAGTTGGGCTATGCATAAATCTCTTTAGGGGCGAATGGCATTCGCCTTTACAATTGGTATGCTATTAACCTGCATTCCCGTACAAGAGTAAAGAGAACTAATGTCAGGCGCGCCTCCCAATTTACTGACGGCACTGAAACAATACTTTGGGTACGATAGTTTCCGCCCTGGGCAACAGGAGATTATTACGGCGCTGCTAGAGCGACAGGACGTGCTGGCAATCATGCCAACTGGAGGCGGTAAGTCAATGTGCTTTCAGCTACCTGCGGTGGTACAGCCGGGCATTACCCTGGTTGTCTCACCCCTGGTTGCCTTGATGCAAGATCAAGTATCCGCGCTCAGGAATAATGGGATTCCCGCTACTTTCCTGAATAGCACGCTCGCCAGAGATGAGAAATGGGAGCGATCGCAGGCGATTCTCAACCGTGAAATCCGACTGGTTTATGTGGCTCCTGAAAGCCTCTTTACGGATAAATTCCTGACTTTTCTCGATCGCATCGCCTCAGAAGTTGGGATCGCAGCCTTTGCCATTGACGAAGCCCATTGCGTCTCAGAATGGGGGCACGATTTTCGTCCTGAATATCGGCAACTCGGTCAACTGCGCCAACGTTATCCCAACGTACCTGCGATCGCCCTGACTGCCACTGCCACTGCGCGCGTGCAGCAGGATATCCTCACACAATTACAACTGCGCGATCCTTTAGTACATGTTTCTAGCTTCGATCGCCAGAATCTCTATTATGAAGTGCTTCCTAAAAAAGGCGATCGACAGTCCTACGAAATGCTTTTATCGCAGATCCAGCGCATAAATGGGGCGGGTATTGTCTACTGTCTCAGTCGCAAACGAGTAGAAGAAGTTGCGCGCAAGCTCCAAATGGATGGCATTACCGCCTTACCTTACCATGCGGGGATGGAGAGCGGCGATCGCGCCGAAAATCAAACGCGCTGGATCCGCGACGACGTGCGCGTAATGGTTGCTACGATTGCGTTTGGCATGGGCATTAACAAGCCGGATGTCAGATTTGTCATCCACTACGACCTACCGCGCAATATTGAAGGATACTACCAAGAATCAGGCAGAGCGGGGAGGGATGGCGATCCCGCCAAATGTACTCTATTTTTTGGCTTGCAGGATATCGAAATTATCAAGTTTTTGATCGAGCAGAAAGTCGATCCGCAGACAAACGATCCGCTGGAGCAGGAACAGCGGATTGCATATCAGCAACTCAATCAGACGATTGACTATGCCGAGGGCACAGAATGTCGGCGCAGTATTCTATTGCGCTACTTTGGGGAGAGTTTTGCTGGTAATTGCGGGCAGTGCGACAACTGTCGCTCGCCGAAGCCCATGGAAGATTGGACGGTAGAAGCGCAGAAATTTCTCTCCTGTGTCGTCCGCGTCAAGGAGCGCTTTGGCATGGCGTATATTATCGATATATTGCGGGGTTCTCGCAAGGAGAAAATTATCCAGAACGGGCACGATTTGCTTTCTACCTATGGCATTGGCAAGGATCGCAGTGTAGATGAATGGAGGACTTTGGGGCGATCGCTGTTGCATCAGGGTCTACTAGACCAAACCACCGATGGCTATCCCATTCTCAAACTCAATGCTAAAAGCTGGGAAGTACTGCGCCAGCAGCGCCCTGTAACCATCGCGATCGCCAGGCGCACTACACCTGAGAAATCCGATGGAATAGAAACAGCAGAAGCGACCATAGATACAATCCTATATGAAAAGCTGCGAAAACTGCGCAAGCGCTTGGCAGAGGAGCAGTCCGTTCCACCATATGCTGTCTTTCACGATGGGACATTGCGCCTGATGGCACAGCACCAACCAACTAGCCTGGAAGCATTTGGTAAATTATCGGGCATCGGCGATCGCAAGCGATCGCAGTATGGCGAAACCGTCATCCAACTAATTCAGGCACATCAGCAGGACTATCCTTTCCATCCACCCCAACCAACATTTTCGCGATCGCCTAGATCTTCGGCTAGTTCGCTTTCCGAAACCGCCTTAGAGAGTCTTACCCTATTTCAACAAGGCTTGGATATAGGGCAAATCGCTCAAAGACGCGGGCTAAAGCCGCCCACAATTTGGACGCATCTTACTGAAGCCGTGCGCTTAAATCTAATATCCGCATCATCAGAAATTGAGAGAATTATCCCGCAGTCATCTCAGAATGAGATTATTGTAGCGATCGAAACTGTCGGTACAGAATCGCTGCGCAATATCTTCGACCATCTCAAGGGCAAATACACCTACGACCAAATTCGCATGACATTGGTATTGTGGGGGCGATCGCAAACCACATAATTAAGTAGCGGGTTTGTGGCTCGTCCGCGATCGCTTATAGATCTTGTTCGTTATTCGCTAATCACAATTTCAATCCGCCGATTGCTTTTGCGATTGGTATCGGTATCATTCGTCGCGATCGGACGGCTATTCCCATACCCCACAGCGATCCAGTTGTAGGTATTCTCACCCCGTAGCTTTATCAGGTAATCTTTAACTGCTACAGCTCGTTGGTAGGAAATATCAAGCGGGTTGCTAGCAGTCGTTGCTCCTGTATTCTCACCTGAAACAGAAATGTCGGTGTGTCCCCCAATGCGTATGCTTTTACCTGTTGATAGGGGTAATTGGGCGGCTATCCGATCCAAGAGCTTGTAACCATCAGGCAGAATAGTTGCTCGATCTGGCTCAAATAAGGCATCAGCGGACAGTGTAAATACTTGTTTTTTAGGGCTGAGTGTCGTTGGATCGGGTTGCCAGATCAGTCCGGGTTGCCACATGGCACCAATGACTCCAACTATAGCTGCCGCACCCATGCCAATACCTAGAACTAAAAGACGAAAAATAAACGTCAGAAATGGACGTTCTGGGTTAGCCGACCTGTTTTTGGGGGTGAGTGAGGGGGATGTTTCTGTCACAATAAGTACTCCCAAATTGCTAGTTCCTCATCAGACCTAGTGTAACTGATGATGGCAAATTGCCAAAATTCTGCTTTAACTCTTACTGAGCCAGGTAATTGCGGCTTTTAGCCACGCTTCAATATCCTGACTTTGCGACAATGCGGGGGATGCCGCCAGGTGACGCAATGCTTCGCCAATCTCTGTGGGCGTATATCCTAACGCCAGCAGAGTCATCTCCACATCTTCTTGCACGACCGATGCAACAGGGATCGTTACCCCCACCTGCTGCCGCCAATCTGCTAGTTTTGTTTTAAGTTCTAAAGCCAGCCTTTCTGCTGTTTTATTCCCAACACCAGGTGTAAGACTGAGGATGCGGCTATTACCCGTGACGATCGCTTTCACCAGATCCTGCAAACCAAGTGTATTCAGCAGTGCCATTGCCATTTGTGCCCCCACACCTGTCACGCCAATTAGCTGGCGGAATAAATCCCGTTCGGCGACACTGATGAAGCCATACAGAACCGTTTGGTCTTCGCGCACTTGCATGTGGGTAAATAACTTTACTGCATTACCCTCGGGCGGCATTTGCTTGGCAGCGCTCGCAGTAATAACTAAATCGTACCCAACATCTCTGACATCTAGCGTCAGAATGTAGCAAGGTGATGTTTTACGCGATGAATCTTGAGCTTTCAACGTTGCGATCGCACCACGCAGATATCCAATCATCGACTCATCGACATTGTAGAGGTGGAAACTTGGGTAGTTTCACCGCTGAGAAAGAGTTAGTTGCTCGATGTCGGCTGCGATCGATTAAAGGAGCTGGACCTGCCTGCTTGGTAGCTTTGCTAAGTACTTGCATAAAATGAGGCGTAGTTACCTGAGGCAAGATCAGGTGATTGGCATAGTCACTAATTTGATTTTGATTGGGAATCGGTTGGCTGAAAGTTCGATCTGCGGGAACTTCAATAGCGGGTGCTTCTAGGGACGGTAATGACGGCTCTGTAGTATCGCTAGTTCGAGATTCCAGCGGTAAATTCAGCTTGTTGGCAAGCTGCTCTACTGGTGAAATTGATATTTCTGGTAGTTCGGATATATCAATTTCATCTTCATCAATTTCATCAATACGGGAGAAATGCTTACCAGTTGAGGTAAGCACTGCATCTGGCGTTTCTGCGGATAAATTTACCTCGATCTCATTCGATAAAGATGATACCCATGTATCAGTGATATTTTGCGATAAACTTACCACATCCTCAAGATTGCCAAGATCGTCGTACGTAGATTTGCGCGCGGTCTCGGACGCTGAAGCTTCGGATGACATTACCAGATCGTCCCTTTCTTCTCCATCCAAAAACCGTTCGAGCAATGCTTTAAGCTGAGATACTTGCTTCTGTTCGCGTTTGAGGTGCGTGCGCAGGAACTCGCATCTAGCCGTAGATTGCTCCAACTGCTCGCTCTTGTCAGCCAGATCGCTTTCTAGCTGAGCAATCCGATCTTGAAAACATTTTGCCCGATCGTTCTGTTCCTGTATCGCACTTTCCGATCGCACTAGTTCTTCCTGCGCTTGCTTTAGCAACAGATAAGCTTCCGCGCGCTTACGATCGCAATTGTGAAGCCGCTGTTGCAAGTCCTCTGTTTCATGTTCTGCCTGCTCTGTCTGGTGAGGCGTTGGAACAACCTCTGGGGAATTACCAATTTCAGCCTGACTCATGGCGCGTTCTTAGGTTCAAAACAACTCTTAATAGCTGCAGACTTACGAGTTTACAGGTTAATTAGGTTAATACACAATGCTTAGAGGCGCAACCCCTAAGTAATGGTTCTAGCTCTGCAACCTATTCTGCAACTCGTATCTATAGCTATGTTTGCAAATCCTAACTTAGAAATTACTATTTTTTGTTATCAGCTTATACAAAACAGCGAATTCTTACAATTCGACACAAAATCTAATAGCAATAACTCATATTTATATAAGTTAAGTAAAGCAACCTTTGCAAAGAAATTAAGGAATTTCAAGTGAAACTAAGCAAAGCAATTATTGCCTATAAATCTGGAAGTCCAACCAGTCGCAGTTGGGCGGAAAAGTGCGCCCTGGAACTGGAAAATTTGGGCTGTAAGGTATTGATGGGGCCGAGTGGGGCAACTGATAATCCCTACCCGGTATTTCTGGAGTCCATGCAAGACATAGATCTAGCTTTGGTACTGGGTGGTGATGGCTCGACGCTGGGAGCAGCAAGGTATCTGGCGGAGCGATCGGTGCCGATTTTAGCAATAAATACGGGCGGTCATCTTGGTTTTTTAACCCAATCCGCGGAGGAGTGTGCTGACACAGAAGCCATCTGGGAGAGGCTGCGTACCGATCGCTTTGCCATTGAAAAAAGGATGATGTTACAAGCACACACGATCACAGTCGATCCGAGCTATGGTACACCTGTCGGCCACAACTGCGGGCCTTTTCTTTGCCTCAATGAAATGTGTGTCAAACCGGGGTCTCCCGATCGCATGGTTACCGCAGCCTTAGAGCTAGATATTGATGGTGAAATCGTCGATCAGTATCACGGCGATGGGTTGATCGTTGCTACACCTACTGGTTCTACCTCCTATACCGTGGCTGCTAGCGGGCCAATCTTGCATCCAGGTATGGACGCGATCGCCATCACGCCAATTTGCCCTTTAAGTCTTTCCAGCCGAGCGATTGTTCTGCCACCGCGTCTACTGGTGAGTATTTGGCCGCTAGATAATAACGACCTCAGCCTCAAACTATGGACAGATGGCGTACTAGCCACTTCGGTCTTACCTGGACAGCGTGTAGATATTCGGATGGCAGATTGTCAGGCTCAGTTCGTTATCCTGCGAGATAACTATTCCTATTACCAGGCTTTACGCGAAAAGCTATTGTGGACGGGGGCGCGGGTTCGCTATCAAAATAAACACCGCAGTTAGCGCTCTGTACGAACTATCTGTACGTACTAATAGTTAGCTTTTAATGTTTGCAAACTAGCTGCACAAAGGGGAGATAGCTTCTCAGCTTCTTTGGCTAAAAAGGTGCAGGTAAACACGAACTTTTTGCTGTCCTTGCCCGTAAAAAAGTAGAGTATCTGTCGCACTTGCTTGCCGAGTTGTTCTGATTCCGTCGCGATCGCCACGCCAGTCATACCCGAGTTAGTCTTAAACTCTGACTGATTAATGCGCTGGAACCCCTTGAACGCCCTGGCGATCGATTTGAGTTCGATCTCGATATATTCACTTAAGCTGCCCGCATAGGTATCATCAATTAGCGTCAAGCTGGCAACTGGCATTTCTGTGGCATCAGAGACAAAAGCAGAGGACAAGCCTGGTATATCTTTCTTAACCCAGTCCTTGGGCGGTTGTAAAGATAAGCCAGTTTTAGCATAGGTATGGGCTTGCCCCAGAGGTATTTCCTCGTTAGTTTGCAGGTTAATTGGTGGTATGGATGTTGAGGGTTTATTAGTGGTTTCAGCCTGAGAAGTATTAACAGGGGAAGAATTGCACCCAGATAGTAGCGATGTTGCAAATGCTAGATATATAAATAGTGCAAATAACTTTAGGGTCGAGTTAGCAGATTTCATCATTTTTGCCAAACCATTCTCCTTGACACTATAGCAACCTAAATCGCAAAAGAAGCCATATATAGCGGTTTTCAGATGAAAACGAGAAGGGGGGTTGGGGGCGTTGCCCCCAAGAAGGGGAGGCAGGGCGGTCTTGGGGGTTCCCCGCTAGAGCCACTGCCGTGTTCCACCCCTTCACCCCGTTCGATCTGTCGTGTTTACTGTTCAAATTGGTATAACTTTCACAAATCATTTTGGATTACTAATGTGTATAATCGGAGTCGAAAATATGCACGATAAATCTGCCCCAACTTTCCCCAGGAATCTTATCCTTGCAGGATTATTGACTTTTGGGGCATCATTCTTTTACCCCTTTATCAATTCGCAGGGAGCAGCCCTTGCGCAGCGATCGCTGCTAGAGCCAGCTCCCACAAATGAGGCAAATAGCGATCGCACATGTCAAAGCATCCCATCTGCCAGCCCGTTTATCAGAACGGAGTTATTTTTTGGTTCGCTCAAGCCCAATGGTTCTGAAGTAAACGATCTGGAATTCCAGAAATTCATCAACAATGAAGTTACACCGCGCTTCCCAGATGGATTAACGATTCTATTCGGTCTAGGACAATTCAAGAACTCGCGAGGAACGATCGTCAAAGAGAATTCTCGACTGCTGGTATTACTCTATCCGATAGATCGCCAGGATGATAGCAGTCAAAAAATCGAACAAATTCGCAAGATTTACAAATGCAAATTCCAGCAGGAATCAGTACTGCGCTCCGACAATCGCTCCTGCGTCTCATTTTAGAGAAGGCGATCGGGATCTTCACCCAAGGCCCGCAGTCTTGCCGCAAGGCGCTCTGCACGTTGTTGTTCGGCATCTGCACGCTGTTGTTCGGCATCTGCACGCTGTTGTTCGGCATCTGCGCGTTGCTGTGCCATACCTTGCCCCTCTGCACCCGTGGGAATAATCTGGCCATCGCGATCGCACCAGCGCAGCCATAACCTTGTCACTTCCTCTTCAAACTGCCCTTCCCATAGCGTCAGTCCCAGACCAATTCTCTCTAACTGGATGCATTGTCCCACTGTAGCAATGCCTTGAGGTGGAGTGAGTTCTGTATAGCCAATGGGAGAGATCTTCCACACGCGCAGCAGCGCTCCATTCATCTCATGTTTGCCTTGAATCTGTTGTAACGGATCGAACACAACATAGTAAGGTACGCCAATTTGAGCGTAGATATCCTTCTTACAAGCGGTTTTACCTCTCTGCTGCGATTCCCTACTCAAAGTCAACTCATCACCCTTGGCATTAGAGGCAATTTCAATGCATACTTCTGGAACCTTACCAAACTCCCATAAAAAATAAGAACGATTGCGTCGCTGAGACAGGTCTTCAGGGCGCTGCACGTTCAAGCTCAGAAGTACGTCTGGAACAATTGGCTCTCCCTTGAGCTTATAGAATAAACCTACATTGGCATCGGCAATAAATGGCAGCGGTAATGCCTTAGAACTGTAAAGCGGCTCGACCAGCAACCGTTGCTGCTGTGCCGATTGGAAATTATCCACCGGGGTATCGTCCTCAATCACAAGATGGCTAATGTCAAGCTCAGCGATCGTTTCTTCAGTGTCAAGAAGCTGGGAAGTCATAGGCTGCGCCAGAACAACGGATCGATATTATTATAGCTATACCCTTTGTATTGCAATAGCTCGTATTCCGAAATTACGGATGCATGGGGAGCGTGAGATCTTAAGCTCAGTATAATAAGAACATGTTTTTGAACTGTTTCGTGTGGCTAAGGATCGCTTTCACCAAATTGTTAAAGTGAATTTGATTCACAACGGGCGGACTATTAGCCATGACCCGTTACAGATAAAAGTCGGTGGGGTCGAGATCGAAAAATTATGACAAGAATACTAGCGCTTTTACTAAGCTTAAGCTTAGTTTTAGTCAGTTGTGGCAGCACTCCCAATGATGGCAAAACCCACATTACCCTATGGCAGGGTATTAACCCGCCGACTAATCGCGAGGTACTCCAGAAATTAGTCGATCGCTTTAATCGCAGTCAGAACGAAGTCTTTGTGGAATCTATCTACGCCGGACAAAGCGACCAGCAAATTCCCAAGATTCTCTCCGCTGTAGTTGGTAATGCTGCCCCCGACTTACTTTGGTACACTCCTACACTCACAGGACGATTGGTGGAGTTGGATGCGATTCGTCCCCTGGACGATCTGTTGGCGAAATCTCCCCTGCGCGATCGCATCGATCCGGCAATGTTATCGACAATGCAATGGCGCAATCGCATCTGGTCAGTGCCTTTTGCTACCAATAATATCGGTATTTTCTATCGCCCCAGTTTATTTAAGGCAGCAGGCATTGAGAAATTACCTCAAAACTGGACGGAACTGCGTCAGGTAGCTCGGAAACTCACGTTAGATCGAGATGGAGATGGACGTATCGACCAACGGGGCATATTTCTACCGCTGGGCAAAGGTGAGTTTACAGTATTCATCTGGACTCCATTCCTTTGGAGTGCGGGAGGAGATCTTTTCAAAGGCGATCGGCCACAATTAGCAACGCCAGAAGCCCAGACCGCTTTGCAGTTATGGCAGGATCTAGTTCGCGATAACTCCGCCATGCTCTCCCAACCGGA
Source organism: Pseudanabaena sp. PCC 6802 (assembly GCF_000332175.1). Taxonomy (NCBI): domain Bacteria; kingdom Bacillati; phylum Cyanobacteriota; class Cyanophyceae; order Pseudanabaenales; family Pseudanabaenaceae; genus Portococcus; species Portococcus stanieri. The sequence goes on from NZ_KB235910.1 coordinate 856,030, forward strand.
GAGAGGTTATGAAGAGGATAATTTTGTCTCAGGCAAAGTAGCAATGCAAATTAGTGGTTCTTGGGCGTTACGGTTTATGAGTCAGAAGAAAATCGACTTCGATGTCATGCCGATTCCCCAGGATCGCTATCCTGCTACCACTATGGGGGGTGAAAATTTATTTCTATTGAAAAGCACGCCCGAACGAGAAGCCGCTGCTTGGAAATTCGCTGAATTTGTAATTGGAGAAGAGTTTCAAACAGAATGGGCGAGACAAACTGGATATTTGCCCATTAACTTAGATGCACAACGCAGTTCGGCGTATGCTGCCTACGTATCTCAGCAACCAGCAGTTGAGGTATTCCTTAACCAAATGCGATCGGCTAAATCTCGCCCACTGTCGCCTGAATATCCGCGCATTTCTGAGAGTATTGGTCGAGCGATCGAGGCAACTTTATTACAAAAGAGAAGCCCTGCTGAAGCTCTAGCAGAAGCTCAGCGCAATTTGGATCTAGCTCTGGGCAAGCCCTAATTATTTGCCCATCTTGCGCTTTAACCGTTCTAGCTCTTCGTCCATTTCCCAACGGCGAAACTGCTGTTCTAAGGGATCGTCTGTTCCCTGCGATGGGGTATGAAGATTTTCCCAGTTAAAAGAAGTACTGGCTCGCTCGCTCGCTTGAGATTGGGACTTAGTTTTAGCAGCTTCGGCGATCTTGGTACGAACTTCCTGCATCCTTGACTGGATCTGGCTTTGTAGATCGGCAGTTTGGCTAATGCGCTGCTTGATCAGCTCCATTTGTGCCCACACCTGGTTGCCTTGCTTTAATAATGCCGCTTCCCGTTCTTTGGCAGCACTGGCTAAGTCCTGGCGATTGGCATCGCTAGCTTTCTTGGCGCGTTCGTGCCAGATCCTGATATCGTCAGCGATCGCTAAAATCCGATCCTGTAACTGTTTTTCCTGCGTGCGAAAACTAGCAATTAGTTTTGCCACTTCTGACTCTTGCTGGGTCAGTTTTTCTTCTAAGATCTGCAACTCAATTTGAGGATTATTGCGAATATATTCCTCTAGCCGAGTCTCAAGAAAGCGTGAAATATCATCAAGGAGTCCCATTTAGAACTTTTGCCCCACAAATACAGACCTGGTTTCATTACCGCGTTTCAAAATTGCCTCCTGTTGCGTAATGCGGCTGAGCACCCACCCGCTGCCAGCAACTTGACTCCCCACCCGTACAGACTGTACGGAACCATTAATATCAAACATAGCAGAAGACTGCTCGCCCACATCAAGTATACCTATCAGGGTATTGGAGGGGGCGATCGCTACCGGAGAGGGAGCAGGCAGTGCGATCGCAGGTGCGGGACTGGCAATGGCAGGGGCAGGACCAGGAGCAGGAGCGATCGCGGTGGGAGTGGTGGTGGGCGGAAGTCCCACAGGAGCAGCCGGAGTAGGTGGCTGATAGACGGGAACGTAGATGGGTTGAACCCCATTACCTATTTGCTGGCCGTTATTAGTTAGAGGGGGCAACAAGGGCAAGTTGGAGAGATTTAACCCAGGCTGTGTGGGATTAGCTGCAACGCTTTTCTCTTTTTCTTTATTGGAGATCGCAATAAATGATTGTCTAACTTCTTCCGCAAATTGAGCGGTGTCAGGTTCTGGTTGTGTTGGTGGGGCTACCGCTACTGGTTTTTGGGTGCTAGAGCTAGCCAAGCCATACCTGAACGTCCACAGGCCAGCAACAAAAATGACCGACGTGCAAGCAGCGATCGTCAGCCCCCTCTCAAGTAAAAAGCGGTTTGGGCGGTGCTGCGGCTCTGCTTGTAAAGGCTTTTGAGGTGGAGAGAAGTACTCTGCTTCACTAATAGCCTGCCGATTTAATTGCTCCAACCAAAGCACATCCTCTGAAGAGAGCGGAGGTACTGTTAGGGCAGGTAAATCGAGCTTAGCAATGCTAACTGTATCGGATGGAAGTAACTGAGGAGTTTTGGTATCGCCAGTTATGCCATTTGTATTGTTGGTGCTTGGATTTGCGGTCGCAGGCTTCCTGAGCTTAGTGGATACAAGCACTCCTTTGGCGGTGTTTTCAACGCTCAAAATATGCTCTACTTCCCCAAATAAAGCATCCATGAGACCATCGGCATGATCCTCATAGGCATCTATATCTTCGGTGATATATAACTCTTCTGGAATATCGATATCTGTTAGCATGTCAAAAACTCACTCGTCAAACCACATTGAGAACCAGCGATCGTATATAGCTTTCAGCGGTAGGCTTTCAGCGGTCAGCTTTTAAAAAGCTTTGCTGCCAGCACTTTATAGCGTTTTTCAATTGAGAACAGGTTTTATTGACGGGGTGAAGGGGTTCCACCCCTTCTTGGGGGCGTTGCCCCCAAACCCCCTTCTCGTTTTCATCTGAAAACCGCTATAGTACGGCTCTATTGGCAATCTGCTATATAAAGACTAAGGCCTTGGCAGGGTAGGATATCACAATTTGTTGATTAAGAACAGGTGGTAGGCCAAAAGTTTTATTTTACGAAAGATAGGCGATCGCGCCTCACCGCCCAACTGGTAATACCAATTCCCTAAAAAAGCTCTCCTGTAAACCTTGCAACTAGAAGTTGCGGCTACATACACAAAGTCTGTTTGCGCGGACTCCAATTTTTGGCAATACTCGATTTGGTAGGAAATAGCAGCAAACTTTCGCTGGCTGCAGGGCTAATTGCTCCGGCAATAATACAGCCTGCATTTTTTAGGTAGTGACCCTTGAAACAACCGTATCTCCTGTAATATCTCAGGTTGCCGGAGCAATAATACCAATTTGAATAGTAATCACAACAGATCGCAAATTTTTGTGAAGAAGCATTGATTTTCATTCAACCAGAGATCGAGGTCGTTTTGCTATAGCGTTTTTTAATCTCTGAGGGTTAAATTCCCCGTTGCTTGCAGCGTGATATAATTTGCTCGGTTTTACAGCCCGCCGATTGAGAGTAAAAGTCAGGCTTTGTCGGGACCTCCAAAGTTCGGGAAGTGTTTTCAAGGTTTATGTCTTGGATCAATTTGTACCCAGGGACTCTGGGGAATAGAAAATGCCTGTAGAGCCGTTCTGTCGGGGAGTGCGTCATGGGATGCTTCTAGATAAGTGGTGATGAGCCAGGAATACCCAATCGTGAGGTTGGGATGCCCCGTCCGCTTGCGGCGGGGAGGATGTCACTTGAGAACAGTATTGTCGGGGTGAAGGAGTGGAAGCCCTTCTTAGGGGGCAACGCCCCCCCTTCTCGTTTTCATCTGAAAGCCGCTATATATAGCATTAGAGATCGAGCAATACTCGCAAGAACCAGAAGCACTAATTCGTATGCCTTTTGAACTGGATCATCTATTCATTTGTACTAATATTGGCGCGCCAGCAGCCGATCGCCTGGTGTCTTTTGGGTTAACCGAAGGCACATCCAACATTCATGCTGGCCAGGGAACCGCCAATCGCCGCTTTTTCTTCCACAATTGTATGTTGGAACTGCTTTGGGTGCACAGTTCAGAGGAAGCACAGTCGGAAGTCACCCGCCCCATGTATCTTTGGGAGAGATGGCGCGATCGCGATCGTACCGCCTGTCCTTTTGGAGTTTGCTTCCACCCAACACCCCATTCTACTGATCCCCTCCCTTTCCCAACATGGACGTATCGTCCTGCTTATTTGCCACCTCCACTCAGTATTTCTGTGGCGACGAATGCAACTGTATTGACGGAACCGATGTTATTCTATCTTGCCTTTAGGAAGCGTCAAGATGCTTATCCCGAAGAGCAGCAGGAACTATTGCGACATGCCGTAGCTTTCTGGGAGATAACTCGTGTAACGCTTGCTAGTCCTCATGCGGACTGCCTTTCTCCGGAACTGCAATCTGCGATCGCCAGCAATTTGATTCAACTGCGACAGGGAGAAACCTATCTGATGGAACTTGGCTTTGACGGTGAAATGCAAGGACGGCAAGCAGATTTCCGACCAGAGCTACCATTGATTCTGTATTGGTAAAGTTTGCCGCCTATATAATCTTGTTCAGATATTCGATCAAAAATTCCGGTTTTGCTGATTCAATCTGAACTCTACTCATCGGAATAAACCCTTTAAATACTGGCTCAACCGAAGGGCTGGACGAAAATATAAAGCCATCACAAGAAGTCGTGCCGTAATCGAAATCAGACGATACTTCAATTCTATAATTGAAATTTGCAAGCTGTTCTATAACGTCAAAATGCAGTTGCTGCGAATGCGTTGAAATAAAGAGATAGTTTATATTTTTATTTGTTAATGATTTAGAGCAACCTTTCAGCATCTCCAATTCATATCCCTGGATATCAGAGTGAAGTATGTCAATCTTTTGTATTTCTCTTTCCGCTAAATATTTGTCAACCTCAAACTGCCCGTTACCGACAAAGGCATTTACAAATTCACCAACGAAACCGTTGAGCGTAAAATTATGCTTCCCTGCATTTAGATTTTCTAGTTCCGGCTCCACTAAGTGAACTTTCGCATCAGGATATACTTTCTTCAGCCACATTGAGTAATGCCCCCAATAAGCCCCTAATTCGAGCATTATCGGCGAAGCTGGGAGGCTGTTCAATACTTCTTGAAATACAAATTCTTCCAGCGGTTCGTGAACTCCGCGATTTATTGAGAGAATCCAACTGAACTTACCGTAGTAGGCATAAGAACCAGAAACCGGAACCTTTAGCCCGTTGTGAAGATAAACATAACTTCCGTCCACAAATCCCGCGCGGGGATCTCTTCGTATGGCAAGGTTAAGCGGGTCTGAAACAATTTCTCGAAATCGTCCCATAAAGTCAGTATCTTCAGCTTTCTTTCCCATATGTTCGCCTTTTGTAGTTAAAGTTGATAGCAGTCTGTGAAGAACCCAAAGTAATGCAGAGGCTTCTTCGCCAAGATCGAGAACTAGTTTAACATCCAACAGTCAGACTTGACGTTGAAGTTGTTACAACCCCCATTAACGATAATTGAGCTTCTGCCGATTCTAGAGGTATAGCGGTTTTCAGATGAAAACGAGAAGGGGGTTTGGGGGCGTTGCCCCCAAGAAGGGGTGGAACCCCTTCACCCCATCAATAAAACCCGTTCTCAATTGAAAAGTGCTATATTGCCTCAATGGTATTTGAGGGTAAGTTTGACTTTAGAGCGCAGAGCTGTAATCCCCAATTGCCCTTCTCATCAAAATTGCGATTCGCAACCTTATGGGTTAGAATAGCGCGGTGAGGGTTGCGATCGAACAATATGTACCATCAGCTATTTCGGCTAAGTCACCTCTACCTAGTTTGGCTAGCAGTTGCTCTGCTTAGCGATCTCTTGACTAATGCGACTGCTGCGCGGGCTTACTCTGAAAGATATGCAGATGCACCGTCGGCGATCGCATCTCAACCAGCAAATATCCCAACTACCCAGAAGACTTCCTCTCAGAACACTCCCCAGGCTGTTGCCCAAGTTGCAGTTCCACCTGAGATTACTCGCCCAGAAGATCGACGTACCCCATCGCCACCAGTCATTCCTCCCACTAAACTTCCACCACCCTCGGAATTACTAAAGCCATCTCCCCAAGAATCGCCACCCACTCTTGAATTACCGAACGTGTCAGGCACAATAACAGTCCAAAAATTTGAGGTTATCGGCAGTACCGTATTTAGTACCGAGGAGCTAGAGCAGGTCACCAGGCCATTTACGCAACGTCCCATTACCTTTGCCGAGCTTTTACAAGTTCGGACTGCGATTACCAAACTCTACGTCGATCGCGGTTTCATCACCTCTGGAGCTTTTATCCCGCCTCAAACCATTGATGTTGGTGTCGTAAAGGTACAAGTTCTCGAAGGCAGTCTGGAAGCAATTGAGGTGAAAGGCTTGCAACGCCTGCATCCCGAATACGTGCGATCGCGCCTTGCCATTGCCACAAATAAGCCCCTGAACCGCGATCGCCTGATTGAAGGTCTGCAACTCCTGCAACTAGATCCGCTGATTGCAAATATTTCGGCTGAACTGTCGACGGGAACGAAACCCGGTCAAAACCTGCTTTCAGTCAAGGTAACTGAAGCTAAAAGCTTTCATGGCGGGTTGACGATTGACAATCGCCGATCGCCCAGTGTCGGCACTATGCGACGGCAGGTACAAATTCGCGAAGATAACTTATTCGGACAAGGTGATGGGATTGCGCTCACCTACACCAATACCGATGGTAGCAATGCCTACGACTTCAGTTATACCTATCCCATCAATCCTCAGAATGGAACGTTGAATTTTGCTTACAGTAATAGTAACAGTCGCGCGATCGAGCCACCATTCGATACTTTGGATATCCTGGCAAATTCCCACTCCTACGAACTCACGCTGCGTCAACCCCTGGTGTTGAAACCCACACAGGAATTTGCTATTGGGATTACTGCTTCCCACCGCACCAGCGAGACTTCTCTGCTATCGACTCCATTTCCACTTTCACCAGGGGCTGATGACTTTGGTAGAACCAATGTCTCTGCACTGCGTTTTTTCCAGGAATACACGCAACGCAGCAGTAAGGAGGTATTAGCACTGCGATCGCAGTTTAGCGTGGGGGTATCTCCGTTTGCGCTTACAGTTAACGACACCCCTGTAGATAAATTTTTCGCCATCTGGCGCGGTCAGGGACAGTATGTGAATTTACTGGCTCCAGATACTCTGTTGTTACTGCGAGCTGACGTGCAACTGGCCGATCGCGCGCTCGTACCGCTGGAACAGCTTGGCATTGGCGGTCAAGATAGCGTGCGCGGGTATCGTCAAGACTTACTATTGAGCGATAATGGTTTAATTGCTTCGGCGGAGTTGCGCTTGCCCGTCCTCCGCGCCCCCGAAATTAATGGAGTGCTGCAATTTGCCCCATTCTTTGATTTTGGGACGGGATGGAATAGCTCTGGTCGCAAAGACCCCAGTCCCAGTACGATTGCTGGTTTGGGATTTGGATTGCGCTGGCAGCAGGGCGATAGCTTCATAATTCGGTTTGACTACGGCATTCCCTTATCATCGAGCGGTACGAGTGCAAGAACATGGCAAGAAAACGGTCTCTATTTTTCGCTTCTGTGGAACGCCTTTTAGGGAGGCTTCTCATAAGTAAAATACCTGTAGGGGCAATCCCCCTATGGTTGCGTCGATTAATTGAGGACAGGCGCATAAAGAGAATCAAATTTATTCCTGTGATTCTGGCGATTGTAATTGGCTGCTGTCTTTGGATGTATGTATTGCCACATCTATTACTGGGAACTAGTCTGGGCGCTCAATCTTTGCGATCGCCTAACTCATCGCTCCAAACCCCTCATCGACTCCCACCCTACGGTAAGGGTTTAGCATTTGTCAGTCAATCTCCGCATCAAACGCAAGTATCGGTCACAAATGCTAAACCCCTGCGGGATCCCACGCTATCACTCCTAGAACAAGGCAGGGAATTCTACCAAAACGGGCAATACACCGAGGCGATCGGGGTGTGGCGACAGGCGATCGCATCTTCCCAGTCTCCCCTAACCTCAGCGATGTTATGGAGCAATCTCTCGCTTGCCTATCAAAAGTTAGGACAATGGCAAGAAGCACGCGAGGCGATAATTTCTAGCTTCAAAATTTTGGATACTATGGCCAGTACCTCCACAATAGATGCCGCCATTCTCAAAGTTAAAGCGCAGGTTCTGAATACGAGAGGCAGTTTAGAATTTGCCAGGGGGGAAACAGAAGCTTCTCTTGCCACATGGCAAGAGGCAACCTCAACCTACACCAAAGTTGGCGATAGTGAAGGGGAGTTTAAAGGTTTGCTCAATCAAGTGCAAGCACTCAAGACATTGGGCTTCTATCGCCGTGCCCTGAGTACCCTAGAGACAGCGAATCATGCGCTACAAACACAACCGGATTCTTTGATTAAGGCAAATAGTCTGCGCAGCCTCGGTGATATCCTTCAGTTAGTGGGAGATCTAGACAGGGCAGATCGAGTATTGCAACAGAGCTTGACAATCGCCCGTCAGCTAAACTCCTCTGAGCTTGCCAGCGAAACATTACTCAGCCTGGGAAATCTGGCACGCCTGCAATCGAATCCTAAAGCAGCTTTGGAATTCTATCAGGAGGCGATCGCTGCTGCTACTGCTAATTCCACTAAAGTACAGGCACAACTGAATCAATTAAGTTTACTCGTACAAACCAAAGACTTTACCAACGCCCAAGTGCTCTTCCCACAAATCCAAACTCAAATTACCCAGCTACCCGCCAGTCGCGATACCATCTATACCAAAATCAATCTCGCCAATAGTCTGATGCAACTCCAACGCGCTACGAAAAGCACGAGTTCCCCTAGCATCGATAGCATGGAGATCGCGAAGATCCTAGCTGGAGCATTAGAACAGGCGCAATCTCTTAGCGATCGCAGGGCCATTTCCCATACTCTTGGTACGCTCGGCACGCTCTACGAACAAACTCAGCAGTTCTCATCCGCTCGGGATCTCACGCAAAAAGCAATATCGACAGCCCAAGCAATTGATGCTGGCGATATTGCCTATCTGTGGCAGTGGCAGTTAGGCAGATTGCTGAAAGCACAGGGAAACGTACAGGGTGCGATCGCTGCCTACACCGAAGCGGTGAATACGCTTCAAGCACTGCGCGGCGACCTGATTGCGGTTAATCCTGGCGTGCAGTTTTCTTTCCGAGACAGTGTAGAACCCGTGTATCGTCAGCTTGTTACTTTGCTTTTAAGCGATAATTCCAGTAATTCACAGAACGGGGCGATCGAGCAACAGAGACTGAAGCAAGCCCAGAACACGCTTGAATCTCTGCAACTAGCGGAGTTGATCAATTTCTTCAGAGCAGATTGCTTGACTGCCAATGCCGTGGATATTGCCAAAGTAGATCGCACCGCTGCCGTTCTCTATCCAATCATTCTAGAGAATAGTTTGGAAGTAATCTTGAGCTTGCCCCAGCAGCCACTCCAACATTACGCCACACCCATAGCCCGCCGCCAGGTTGAAGATACAATCGCCAGCTTGCGTTTGGAGTTACGCGATTCCAGTTCCAGCGACTATTTGGCAAACGTGCAACTACTCTATGACTGGCTGATTCGACCTGCCGCCAGTCAAATCGCTCGGAGCAAAGTCAATACTTTAGTCTTTGTCCTTGATGGCGAACTGCGTAATATCCCCATGGCAGCCCTGCACGACGGTCAGCGCTTTCTGGCAGAAACCTACAATATTTCGCTCACGCCGGGGTTGCAATTACTGGATCCCAAGCCTTTAGCAAAACAACCGATCGCAGCCATCACGGCGGGTTTATCGCAAGTCAGCCCCAGCTTTGCCCCTCTCCGACTCAATCCTTTACCTAATGTCGAACGCGAAATCCAGCAAATTCAAGCTCAGATCCCCAGTACGGTTTTGCTGAATCAGACATTCACGGGCGCGAATCTTGAAAAAGCGATCGATACCTCTCCCTTCCCCATCGTCCACCTGGCAACCCACGGCAAGTTTAGCTCCAAGCTCGAAGAAACCTATCTTCTAACTTGGGATGGTCGCATTAATATCGAGCAGTTAAATCAATTAATGCAGGAGAGGAATCGCCAGAATGACAAGGTTGTGGAACTGCTTATTCTCAGCGCCTGCGAGACGGCCAGGGGCGACAAGCGCGCAGCATTGGGTTTAGCAGGTATAGCAGTCAGGGCTGGAACCAGAAGCACGATCGCCTCGCTCTGGTCGGTAGATGATGAAGCTACTGCTACATTTATGACCGCACTATATAAAAATCTTGCCAACAAAAACACGAACAAGGCCGAAGCTTTACGTCAGGCTCAGATGACGTTACTAAGCGATCGCCAGCTAAATCATCCTTATTATTGGGCACCTTTTGTCCTTCTAGGTAACTGGCTTTAAGGGGGCGCAGCCCCCACGCAGGGGTGGAACCCCTGCACCCCGTCCTAAGCCTATTGGCTATAGCTAGCTATACAACCTTACCTGTACTACTTTTCTTGTAGCAGTTTCTTTACGCCTGGATGGTAGTCCAGCTTGGCAAAATCTGTGCTTCTGGCATCATCGATCGAGAATAATTTCCAAAAAGAATTTTTGGCTTTGAGAGCGGCAGACTTCCCGTAGGCAGCCTTAGCCAGGTTATAGACCTTTTGCGAGTCCAGCGATCTATTCGCATAAATAAACGAGAAAGTTGACATCGCATTTACTGCCTGCTTTTGCCAGGGATAGGTATTAGCAGGAATTTTCTCGGACGCAAAAAGCTCGGGATTATCGCCCAGAAATCCCTTACTATCGACTAAAGAACTGGCATCGATAGATACGAGCTTCAGCTTTGCCCCCGCAGCAATATTTTTAAGCAACGGTGCCCCCACCCCAGCGGTATAGAAGGCGGCATCGAGCTTGCCATTTTTAACCTGCTCGATCGCATCTTTAACTTCCATTGTGACCAGATCTTCGCGAATTACATCGAGGTTATGCAATTGGTACAGTAAAACCGCACTCACGTAGGTACCGGAATTTGATGGCCCCACGCCAACCGTCTTGCCAGCTAAATCCGACAGGCTGTTAATTCCAGAAGCAGAGTTAGCGATAATATGTACGACTTCCTTAGTAAGGGGAGCGAAGACTTTGATGTTGTTAGCCAGTTTGGAGATATTCGGATCCCCAGCATTGCGCAATAGGGCAAATGCGTCCTGCTGAGCAAATGCCAGATCGGCACGACCTCTGCCCAGATCTTTGAGATTTTTAAACGAACCTGGAGATTCCTGAATATCGAACGTAAATCCAGCATCCTTCAATGTCTCTGCGAATTCTTTTCCTGCTTTATAGTAGAGGCTATCCTTGCGAGCGGTGAGAAATCTTATTGTATCTTTCGCGATCGCGGGTTCGCTGTGAAATGGCTTCCACACCACTATGGCAAATGCCGTAATTACTGCCAGCACTACCAGAAAAAGCTTTCTTCTCATCTTTTACTCCCACACAGATTTAGATTGATTAGATTTGCCCGAGCGCGATCGCTCCTACAACCAGCAGGAGACCTACTAGATAGAATATCCCCACAACTTGAGTTTCCTTCCATCCTGCCAGTTCCAAGTGATTGTGATATGGAGCCATTTTAAACAGGCGCTTGCCGACTCCATTTTCGTCCTTAGTGGCTTTGTAGTAGCCCACTTGAGCCATCACGGTAATTGTTTCCCAGATGAAGATGACACCAACTACAGCTAGCCCCCACAGCATGTTGCCCAGCAGTGCCACCGACGCTAAAGCTCCACCCAAGGCGAGGGAACCCGTATCTCCCATAAATACTTTGGCAGGGTTGCTGTTATGCCACAGAAATCCCAGATAGCTGCCACCCACACAAGCGCAAAACGTACTCAGTTCGGGATGAGATCCCCCCAACAACAGTGCTAAGCCAATTAGAGCGATCGCCCCAGTTCCTGCTGCCAAACCATCCATACCGTCAGTTAAATTGGTGGCATTGCTGCTGCCGAGCAAAACAAACATAGCCAGAGGCCAGAATAGGAACCCCAACGTTAATTTCAGGTTCAGCGGTAAAGCGATCGCATCCACAGAGTGAGTCAATCCCAGCCATACGCAGAAAGCTACAGCGGCGATCGCTAATAGGAGCAGCTTGGTACGCGGTGCAATACCTTTGTTTGACTTTTGCACCAGGATCTGCCAATCATCCAGCCAACCGACTGCTCCAAACGCCAGTGTTAGCAGACCAGCCGCAATTACATCTAGCTTAAATCCCGACCAGATGATGGCGAGAACGACACCTACAGGCACGATAAAAATACCACCCATAGTGGGAGTACCTGTCTTGCTGAGATGACTCTGCGGCCCATCTTCCCGAATGACTTGACCGATTTTGAGTTTCCTGAGAATGGGCAAAATTACATAGCCCGCCACTGCCACCCCTACAAAACCAACGGACATAGGTAGCATTACTGCGATCTTGGCATTGAAGTGCAGAAAAGTATCTGCGCCCAGACACAGACAGATTATGCCAATTACCAATGCCGCAGATACGCCAACGCCTGACAGTTGGGGCAGTCGTTTTGTCATCGCACTTGTATCTGCCATTTATTCGTCGTCGTCATCTAGTGCGATATCGTCATCGTCGTCATCGTCATAACTACCGTCATCTCCAACCATGAGTTCCTGTAGTTCCTCAATATTATCTTCATATTCGTAAGTGTCCGACTCGCGAGCAATCAACCTGCCAGTCGAATTCAGCCAATCGAGTATGGATACCTGTTGTTGAGTAGACACAGTTGGAGCTGGTTTATGTCTTGGTTCTTCACGTAATGAGGGATTATGCATACTTTGAATATTGATAATGGAAGTCTTATTCCCCCAGAGCATCTCTGACGATGATCACCGTGCAATTACTATGGATAGCGATCGCCTCGGGGATATTGCCTTTGATGGCTTGTTGGAATATACCTTCACGGCTGGCACCTAGAATAATAGCATCAGATTTATAAGTTTCAGCTAGAGCCAGCACTGCCTCGGGAATTGTTTTGGCACAAACAGAGCTAGAGACAACACAATCGCCATTCCGGCGACTCAGCTTGCGGCTGAGGAATTGGGTCTCTGCTGTCAAAGCACTAGTATCGTGGTGGTTATCCGCAGGATGAAATACCTGACACACCCTGATTTCGGGCGCGTGGCTGAGGGATATTAAGCCTGGTAATAGCTTCACCGCTTGCTGAGCGTTAGGGCCACCTGCGATCGGTACCAGCCAGCGATCGATTTTGAGTTTGGGGCGATGGCGGTGAAAGGTAACGCCAGGTTGTTCGCTTAATTGTTCGCCAAATTTTGTATGACGATCGCCATGCTCTTGTGGATTGGGATCGTAAGGATTGGTAGGATTGACGGGATTCTCCAGATTCTTATACATATGGCGATGGCGGCGATCGCTCGCGTAGCCTCGATCGTCTAGCTTGACAAAAATAACGCTACAGGCAGCTTGTCGGAGAATTGTATCTACCACATCCCCAAAGATCTTCCCTGGTGTAAACGTACTCCCCTTCCAACCCATCAGCGTAATATCTATATGACGTTCCTTAATTGTTTCCAAAATTGCCTGTGCTGGATCGTGGGCAACTCGAATTTGGGTATGCATCGGGATCTGCCAATTCCGCCCCAGGTGCTGGGCGTGTCCGAGCAGACGACGGCTAGCCACCGTGCTGACTTGAGCTTCGTCGGGAGGGCGATCGCGATTTACACGGATGACATGCAAGCAATCGATTTCGTAGTGCAGGTCGTGGGCGATCGCCGCCGCTATTTGCAGAAGAGATGTGGCGTTTTGGGGATTGTGAATCGGCACGAGTATGCGCCCCTTACCAGTAGCAGGAGCGCGGGTCTGGTAAACCACGTAGGACGGATCGGGCCGGGGACCCATTTCCTGTTTGCCACCACTTAAGCAATCTGATTCGGCGCGAATAATATCGCTGCGGGTGATGATACCAACCAATTTGCGCCCGTTAGTAACGGGCAGACGGCTGAGATTGTAGCGGTTTAAAAGGTAGAGAACGTCAGCCAGCTTGTCTTGGGGGGTAACGGTAATTGGCTGAGCCGTCATGATCTCGCCTACAGTCTTAGCAGAGGAGAGCCTTAAGCGATCGAGATCCTTCAGGTCAGTCTGAGTAATAATGCCAACCAGTTGGCCGTCGGCAACCACGGGAAAGCCACGATGGTTAGAACGGGCAAATGCATCCACTGCCTGCTCCAACACCATATTACTGGTTAAGGTTTCCACTCGTTGCTGCATTACATCCTGCGCGGTCAGATCTGCGAGGGGAGATGCCTCAGAATCAGATTTGGGGAAATGAATGCCGTTCCATTCCAGGAGGCGATCGTAAATGGAGCCGCTATACAAGCGCTCTGCAACGAAGTAAGCGATCGAGGCCACCACCATCAACGGCAACACCAGATCGAAACTCGCGGTCAGTTCAAACACGATTGTCACGGCAGTAATTGGGGTTCTGGCGACGGCACTAAAAAAGGCACTCATGCCAGCCATTGCGTAGGTAATCGGCTCGCCCACGCCAAAACTGCTATTAGCAAAAAAACCGACCAGGTATCCCAGTGAAGACCCCAGTACCAAACTCGGCGCTGATAGCCCCCCTGGTGCACCGGAGCCATAGGCAACCAGCGTGAGAACGAAGTGGGTCGCGAAAGCGATCGCCGTTAATTCCCAACTTGCCCCACCCGTAATTACCAGAGTGCGCAAGCCCGTACTGTCGCGAAAAATATTGGGCAGCAGAGCGATCGCGCCGCCAGAGATCAGACCTGCTAAACCTACGCGCCAAGGGAGGCTGAGCGGCAATCTGCGACGGTTAATCGATAGGCTAGCTAGAATGCCCCGATTAAAAAGGGCACCGAAAATACCAGCCAGGACACCGAGGAGGACATAGAGGGGAATTTCGCGAATGTCAAACCTTACTCTTGACACAGTCAAGGGCACGCTGAACAAGCTATCACCACCCAACTGTTGGGAGACGACGGCACCAATAAAAGAGGCGAGAATGCCCGTACCCAGGGTAAAAGAAGAGACATCCTGGAGTAACGCCTCCACCACAAACAACACGCCTGTAATCGGTGTATTAAATGCCGCTGCTAGACCAGCACTAGCTCCAGCGGCAATCAATTGACGGCGATAGTCGGGTGAAGTGGGAAACCAATGACTTAATTGCGCTGCTAAAGCCGAACCCACCTGAATTGTAGGTCCTTCTCTACCCAGAACCAGGCCAGAACCGATCGCTAAAGTTCCGCTAATTAACTTAACCAGTGCCACGCGCAAATCGAGACCGATCGGCACGAGCGACAGTACGGCTTTCACCTGAGGCACTCCGCTACCAGAGGTTTCGGGTGCGACTCGTTCTACTAAAAAACCTGCCACGAAACCGCCAAGCAACCCCACACCGGGTAACGCAATCCAGGCAGGTATCACATGCGACACCTGCACGCGCCATCCCCCCAGCCACCCCACCACAAACTTCAGTAAAATAGCTGCTAGCGCCGCGACCAGACCGATGATGCAAGCCTCCACCACAGCCAGACGTTTCGGCTGTAGCAACTGACGCAGTTGCCGCAATAACAATGTAAAGCCCATGCCAAGATCTAAATGGTGACTTGTGGTATCGTCCGTCCCCAAACTCTCCGTTTGCTAAGTTTAAGCCTAGCATTTTGTGTTTTGTATAGTAATGAACCCGTGGTATATGATGATCGCTGGCTTTTCTGCAATTTAAGTTTGAAGCACGAGGAACTGTGAAAGTATCGGTAATTTTGCCCACAAAAGATCGCGGCCCCGCGATCGCAGAAACAATAGATTCTCTGATCGCACTGGATTTTCCACAGAATGAGTGCGAGGTATTAATTGTAGATAATCTCTCTAACCCTGAAAATCAAGCACGGTTGCGCAGTTACCAGGCCAGTTACCCCGATCGCATCAGGTACGAACGCGAGGAAAAGCTGGGCTTATGTAACGCTCGCAACTGTGGCATCGAGCGCAGTCAAGGCGAAATTCTTGTATTTTTGGATGACGATGCGATCGTGCCGACCTATTGGCTCCAAAACATTGTCAAATATTTCGATGCCGATGCTAATGTCTATGCTCTCGGCAGCAAAGTCATCGCGAAATACACTTCCCCCCCTCCAGAATGGATTGACGATCGCTTAAGTCTCTACATCAGCAGTTTCGATCGCGGCGAAGCTGTCGAAAAGCTCCACTATAACGATTATCCGCGCGGCGCAAATATGGCATTCCGTCGCGATGCCTTTCGTAAATGCGGCTATTTCCTGGACTGTTTCGATCGCAAAGGAAATTCCCTCATGAGCTATGGCGATATTGAAATGTGCTACCGCGTCGAGCAAGCTGGCTACGATGTGATTTACGTCCCAGATGCTGAGGTAATCCACCTGATTCGCGGCGATCGCTTAAATATGGACTGGTTTCGCAGTCGCTTTTACTGGCAGGGGCGATCGGAAGGATTGTTCGAACTTATCCACTACGGTCGCCGTCATATTATCAATACTTTTACTTTCCACCTGCACCGCAGTTTGAAGGGCGATCCCCTCGATAAGCTCCACCACCAGGGCTTCCTGACCTCCGCACTCAAAAACTTTTTCAGAAGGGAGTTTAAATAGCGGTAAAGAAAAAACACCTTGAGTATAACTCAAGGTGTTTTTTCCTCGTATTACAAGCCTTACTTGTTAGGCTGAGGAGTCATCCGCAGGTATGGCTTAACCGGATTGAATCCCTTGGGGAACTTTTGCTTGAGTTCCTCAGGATCGGTAATGGAAGGCACGATCACGCAATCGTCACCATCCTTCCAGTTAGCGGGAGTAGCAACGCTGTAGTTATCCGTGAGCTGCAAAGAGTCAATTACGCGCAGAATTTCGTCAAAGTTGCGTCCCGTGCTGGCAGGATAAGTGAGAGTCAGCCGCAGCTTTTTGTTGGGATCGATAATGAAAACCGAGCGCACAGTCAGGGTTTGCAACGCATTGGGGTGGATCATATCGTAAAGATCGGATACCTTCCGATCTGGATCGGCCAAAATGGGGTAGTTCAGCGTTACCTTCTGAGTTTCCTCAATGTCGCCCGTCCAGCCTTTATGCGACTCCACATCATCAACGCTCAGAGCGATCGGCTTGACCTGGCGCTTGTCAAATTCTGGCTTTAGTCGTGCTACTTCACCTAACTCTGTGGTGCAGACTGGGGTGAAATCTTTGGGGTGCGAGAACAAGATCGCCCACGAATCGCCGATCCATTCATGGAAATTAATCGTGCCGTGGGTTGATTCTTGGGTAAAGTCAGGTACTGTGTCACCTAAACGGAGTGTCATACGATCTATATTCCTGTATTCCTAGGGTAATAGTGTAGATCCTATTATTACCTGTATAGCAGCACCTAAATAATTTAGTTAATATTAATGATTGACATAACAACCTTTATGGCGCAAAGTAATAGATCGCAGCATCGTGCTGTGCCTTAGCCATAGAGCTAGCAGAGTTAAACAAGTAGGCGGAACTGGCGGAATTGGTAGACGCGCATGATTCAGGTTCATGTGTTGAAAGACTTCCGGGTTCAAGTCCCGGGTTCCGCATTAAGAGTTTTTTATCTTCAAGTAACCCTTAAATATTAGCTTCCAGGGGTTTCAACGTTACTATAGCAATTGACCTAAATCAAACGTAACTCGACACAATTAGCCTAAATTAGCCGTAAAATTAAGCCAGTAATTAAGCCAAAAATTGAGGCTCAGGCTTAAATGGCAGATACATTGACCAAGCATCAGGAGCGTATAAGTAAGGCGATCGCTGAAGCAAACGCTCGACTGAAATCTCTCAAAATTGCCATCGTGCAACGTGGAGATCGCCTATCATTACAGGCAACGTTACCACCTAAACCCTGCAGTGATAAGGATAAATGGCATCAGCAACGCATCAGCTTAGAATTAAGGGCAACCCTTGAGGGTTTGACATACTCACCGGGCTGAAGCCACGGTGATTCTTGACACATCATCTCAACTTGCTACCGAAGTAGTCTTACGGTCGATCCGTGCCCGTTTAGAGTCGTGGCAATGCCCTATCCCGACTTTGTTTATATTTCTGGCGGCATTCTCGTCTCTGTCGTGTTCCGCCCCGCAATTGATGCAGAGAACAGACCGAACCAAGAGATCCAGCTTGCCCCATTTGTAGCCGCAATTTGAGCAGATTTGAGAGGTTGGCTCCCAACGGTTAATGACATTGAAGACGCGACCCAACTTCTCCGACTTTGCCTCACACAACACCCGAAATTCCCGCCATCCCTGCATACTAATCGCTCTTGCGAGTCTGCGATTTTTGACCATTCCCGACACATTCAAATCTTCCAGCGTGATTACTTGGTTTTCGTGAACCACACGGGTAGACAATTTATGCAGAAAATCTTTGCGGGTATCTGCGATTTTGTTATGCAATTTGGCGATTTGAATCCGCGTCTTTTCCCGACGTTTAGAGCTTTTTACCTGACGGGCAAGTTGCTTCTGTTTGCGTCTCAATCGCTTGTCCAGCCTTGAGTAGTCTGGACTTTTCACCATTTCCCCGTTGCTCATTGCTGCAAAGGTTTTGATGCCCAAATCAATGCCGATGCTGTGGTTTTTAGCATCAACTTGAACAGGCTCAATCTCTACAACAAAGCTCAAAAAATAGCGATTTGCAGCATCCTTAATTACCGTGACAGAGCTAGGCTCTGATGGTAATTCTCTTGACCAGATGGGCTTAACGTCGCCAATCTTGGCAAGGTAGACTGCATCCCCTTTGATGGAAAATCCGCCCATCCTGAATCGTGCCGACTGCCGACCAGCCTTCTTTTTGAACTTGGGAGAACCGACTTTTTTTGCCTTTCCGCTTGCCCTTGAGCGAGTCGAAAAAGTTCTTGTAGGCAAACACCTAAAATCGGAAAACCGACTGCTGCAATGGAATATTAGAAACGGTTGCCAGCCATTCCCGACCCTCTGTCTTCTTGGCTTGAGTGATGACCAACTTTTGCAAGTCGTTGTTGCTGGGCAGTTTTTCAGCCTGCTTACAAATAGCTAAGGCATCATTTCCAAAACCACCCGCACACAACCAAACACCTGAGCGAGACTCTGGCGTTGTTGGTCTGTCGGGTAAAAACGGTATTGATACCTAGCTTTCATGACTTATACTAGAATTGGTCTGTTACTTGATTATAGATTGGTCTACACCAAATGGCAACCCAATTTCGGAGAGAGCGGCATAGCGTTACAGACCTTAAGATTCACTTGGTCTGTGTGACGAAGTATCGTCGGTCTGTGTTCACAGCGAAGGGGCTTGATTTGATTGAGAAGTCGTTTCACGAAGTTGCCAAGAAAATGGATTTCCAAATTCTTGAATTTAATGGGGAAGGGGATCATGTCCACGCCTTGATTGAGTATCCACCTAAGCTGTCTGTGTCTCAAATTGTGAATGCTCTGAAGGGGGTATCCAGCCGTCGCTATGGCCAAGCTGGATTACCAAAGCCTCACAAGGAAGCGCTTTGGAGTCCCAGCTATTTCGCGATAGCCGTAGGCGGTGCGCCGCTGGAAGTACTTAAGGAATACATCAGGAACCAGGAAAAGCCGTCCTAGAAGGACGGGGCTTGAATCCCATATTCTCGGTCAGGTTTGCCGAAGCAAAAGCACGGGAAGTCAGCGGCTTACTTTTGGCAAGTGCATTTAACTGGGAACCTTACCTAAGGCACGAAAAAGTAGATAAATCGAATATTAAATTGTGGGGAGAAATTGTAGCGGAATTTAGTGCTTGGTACAAAACTAAGCACGACTTGAAAGACAAGACTTGGAAAAACAGTTACCACGAATATTTGAGGCGAATACCTGCTGATGAACCTGTATCTGCAGATTCGTTAGTGAAAATTGTACAGGATATCGCGCCTACTGCTAAGCGATCGCGCGAATTAGCGATTCTGTCCTTAAGCACATTGGCTAAGTTTGCAGATTTACAGGTAGACTTTGAACCCTACAAAGTACGGCGCAGTTTACAAGATAAGAAACCCCGCATTATTCCTACTGATGAGGTGATTCTTGCGTCCGTAAGCTTGCTCAAAAATCCACAGTGGCAATGTGCCTATAAATTACTGGCTTGCTATGGGTTGCGCCCGCATGAATTGCACTATTTAGACTTATCTGAGTTTCCACCAGTGCTAAAAATCACTGATGGCAAGACTGGGGGCAGAAGAATTTACCCCATACCTCAGGACTGGCTGGAGATATTTGGCCTAGATGCAAGTGCGATTGCCTTGCCAGAAGTCAAGGATTTTGGGGAACAGATGAGTCGCAATTTTGCAGCAGCCAAAGTACCTTTTGTCCCTTACGACCTGCGCCATGCCTATGCGATTCGAGGTACTGTAACCCATAGAGTTCCCTTGCCAGTGATCAGCAAAATGCTTGGACATTCACCGTCTCAACATCTGAATACCTACAATTACTGGATTTCTCAATCGCAGATAGATGATGTGATGCGATCGCCTCAATAACGATCGGCACAGAATCTATAGGCGGAATTCCTAGCTTGCCAGCGATCGCCACTATATATTTATTGCTGCCCCACGTTTTTCTGGTATTAAATCACCGACAAATTGGTAAGGAAGTTATCGAAAACGTAATTGCCAAGACTATGACCCACAGCCAGCCCATCGAGATCGGCGGAGAGGAAGTGGATGCCGCCATAAATGCGGCTCATACCAGCTTCATCGGCGGCATGACTGAAGCTCTGGAAAGAGCGCGTCGCCCCAGGTAAGCCTAGTGAACCAATGGTAAAATTCGCATTGTCACCAAAGAAATTAGAGAGGATAGCATCAGCAGCACCGCTAAACGTACTGTGCCCTGAGATGTATTCCGGGAAAGGTGGCGTGGCAATTAAGGAGTCCCAAGTCGGATCGGCGATGGTGGCGGGATTATTGTCGAGGTCGGCTTGACGGATGGCGGTAATCGGTCGCCAGGAGTTGTAAGTATACTTGGCATCCCAGGCCGCGATCGCGCTGTCAGCCATAGCCATATTCAGCAGAGCAAATAGACGTGCTTGTTCGGGCAAGGGAAGATCGCGTCGGTCGGCGACAACTGCGGCGATCTGGTTCCAATGACCTGGTGGAGTGTAGGTACCGGGTCCATCAGACCAGAAGAGGGCGATTTTGGTTTGCTCGGGAGTGCGGGAAGGACTGTTTTTGGCACCTAGATCTTTAACCTGATTGAACTCGGTGGCGTACTCAGCGCTGGTGAGGGCAGGGGTGCCCGAAGGGCGAAACTGCGAGCCGCTAGTCATGGCGAAGGGTTTGACCTGCGGCCACTGCGGTAGTAAAGCAGCTTGAAAAGTGGGTGGCGTGGGTTGCCATTTCCCCGGATCGCCGAGCGGGGCATAGGATATCTGTTGTTTGGAGCCGTCATTGCTACGAGCGGCAAGAATTTGGGAGGCGACGGTTTCGCCGAGCTTGATGCCATCGCTTTTGGCAAAGGATTCTGGGATGAGGTCGAGGGAATTCTGCCGAGCAGTATCAAAAGATATAGTTTGACCGGGGTAGAGATTGACTAGGACGCGATGGGCAGCAGATGTCACTGCTGCCTCCATCGACGTGCCTGCTGGGGTGCTGAGATTGGATAGATATGGCGTGGCGGTTTTGGTAATGGCATTGACGGCATCGAAAATGGCAGCGTGTTGCATGGCGAGATTGCGAGCGGCGATTGGGGGTGCGGTTTTATCGACACGGATGGCTTCGAGGGCGATTTTATTCCAGTCCAGGACGATATTGCTTTCTTTTTCAATGGCAGCGCGATCGCTATAACAGGCAGCAAAAATTGAAGAAGATGACATAGGCGTTCATTCGATTAGAGATAGAGATAATCTGGCAAAAACAGGTTTTTGTACCCTCATTTTGTGGCGTGTCTAAATATGGATATAAATACGATTGGATTGGATAATGGTCTGAATTACGATTTAGGGCAGATATCGAATCTGTTGCCGGATTTGAGTTATCTGGGGATGAGATCGCGGCAATTGCCCAGTCAGGCACCCGTGCAAAGTGAGGTGCTGGCGATCGCGAACGCAAATGCGAACCCGGCGGATGTGTCGGAGGCGATTTTGCGGAGAGCTATAGGAGTGACGGGTATCAAGGACTTCAATATCCGTACTGAGGGGAGAGTAATATTTAATGGGGGAGGGGATCTCGATGGCGAACCGCTGGATCTCAAGGACGACACGCACATCTACGCTCGAAGGGGCTTCAGTTTCAATAACACGCCCGTACTGCCAGTACAGCGAGATAGTGCGGGCAACCCAATCCGCGATGCCAACGGGCGGCAGGTTTTAGTTAAGGACGCGGTGGATGTATCGGCAGGGTTTACTGCAAATGCGCCCAACAATCCATACAGCAATCTGATTCCGCCGACAGTGATTCCGGCTGAAACTGTGGTTGTGACCAGCTATAGCGATGTCAGGAGTCAGGAGTTAAATGCCAGGCTTCCAGCGGGGACACCAACAGTGACATTTAATCCCCAGCAAAGTCCGATAAATAATGCCAGTCAATGGAATGCGGTTTTCCCGCCTGGGGGGACGAGCACAGTGCCAACCGTAGTAAGGATCGCCTCTGGTGGGTTAAACATTCCCGCAAACGTGCAGCTCCGCAATT
>NZ_KB235910.1:878298-881644 GCF_000332175.1 Pseudanabaena sp. PCC 6802
TTCGATAGCACGCCCGTGGCAAATTATGTCGATATTCTGCCGAGTTTGAGCAATGGTGCGTTTACGTTGACGCAGGCGCAGATCGACCAAATTGCGGGGGCACTCTGAGCAATGGTCAGCATACGCTGAATCTGCTGGCAAAGGATAGCAGTGGCAGTCAAACCGTATTTGCGTTTACCTTCACGCTCGATAACCAGGCACCGACGGTGAGCTTGAACCTGGCAGCGGAATCCGATACGCCACCCATGGGCGATCTGCGCACGACGAGCAGTACCGTTACGCTAGTAGGTACTACCGAGGCGAATACGAGCGTGAAGTTATTGCCAACGAATGCAGCCGCGACATCCAATAGTACGGGTGGATTTCAGTTCGATAATGTCGGTTTAGCCAATGGCACGAATAGTCTGACGGTAGAGGCGACGGATATTGCGGGGAATGTGGGCACGATCGCGCAGACAATTACGCGGGATGTGGGAAATACGCTGGGGCAAAACCTGGACTTGACGGTGCGACCGGGGGGATATCTGGAAGTGCCACTCACGGGCGTGGATGCGAGTGGCAATCGCGTCACCTATCGCCTGCAAAGCACGGGAAATCTACCCACGGGGAAGCTGGATGGCAATGGTAATTTGATTTTTACGCCCACACCCTCGGAGATTGGCACGTATCAGTTCGGTTTGATCGCCAGTAACGACACGCAGGAGATTCCGCAGACGGTGACGGTGCGGGTGGTGGCAGATCCGGTTTCTACCACCAGAATATCGGGTGTCATTCAGAATACGGCAAGGCAGCCTTTAGCAGGAGTAGCGATCGAAATTGGCAATCTCCGCACGACGACGGCGGCGGATGGCTCGTTTACCCTTGCCGCGAATGGGGCATTGCCCGCCGATACGTTGAAGGTGCGGGGTGAAGGGCTGGAGGGCACGGAAACGTATCCGTTTATTGCGGAGAAGTTGCCGTTGTTGCTGGGGCGAGATGTATTTAATGGCGTAAATAATGTCATCGGTCGTCCGATTTATCTGCCGCCGCTGGATATGGCGAACGCCAGGGCGATCGACCCGACGCAGGATGCGACTGTGACGACGACAGCGATTCCGAATGCGTCGGTATTCGTGAAGGCGGGGACGCTGAAAGATCAATCGGGCAATAACTTTACGGGGCAGTTGGGGATTACGGAGGTGCCACGGGAGGTGACTCCGGCAGCGCTGCCAGAGAATCTGATTCCGGATCTGGTGGTGACGATTCAGCCAGGGGAGATGGTATTTTTGCAGCCCGCACCTCTGAGTTTGCCGAATCGGGCGGGATATGCGGCGGGAACGGAGATGGATTTGTGGTCGATTAATCCGATAACGGGCAATTTCGATAATGTGGGGAGGGGGCGTGTGAGTACCGATGGCAGTGCGATTAATACGATTGAAGGTGGTATGGTTGGGTCGAGGAGGAATATGACTTCCTGCCCCTCCCAATTAGATCGCAGCGTGCGACTTTCACCGCACTGCGCTCCCGATATTCTCTAGCTTGCGCTTTTGCCCATGTGGAAATAGGTATGGCAACTCTCATGAATCGCTAACAGGTTTTCTTTCTTCCAGTTGTTGTGGTTGCCATCGGCATGGTGGAGATGAACTCTTTCGTCCGATAATAATTTGTGACCGCAGGAAGCACATGAATGGTTTTGCCTTTTTAGGGCTTTAGAGGTTTGACCGTCATAGAGCTTGCTGTTTCGCTCACTCCAGTAGACCAAATCGCCATCAAAGGGAGATTTATTTCCTCTGACATTTACGTGTTTGTTTTCAGAGTAAGGAACAGATGGGAATGCTTTCTCAATCAACTGCTTGGTTGAGTATCGATCCTGCTTCTTCTCCTGATTGAATACCTTCCATGCCCTGTGACTGATGTGCCATAGGCTATGCTTAGCCCCATCCATCTTGCAGTACCTGTGGTATCTCCTCCATCCTCTCACGAGCGGCGCTAGCTTTTGAGCTTTCACCTCTGCACCATAGTTTGAGTTGTTGACTATGGCTTTGACTTTCTTGCGGAAAGCTTTGTAGTTGTCCACTGAAGGGAAACTTCTAAACTTGCCGTTGTTTTGGACTTTAAAGTGCCAACCGAGAAAATCAAATCCATCTGTCGTTGCGGTTAGCTGCCTTTTGTTTTGGCTAATGTTCATGCCTCGTTTGGCAAGGAACTGGCTGATTTTGACCAGTATCAAGTCTGCGTTGTCTTCTGGCTTGAGCATAAACACCATATCATCAGCCTTGAGGCGTTCCTTGTTCAGGAAATTCAACACTGGTTCCTGCTTTTAGGCATCGGAATATGCCGAGCTTTAGCCCTGATGGGGCAATTAGGTTGTCCATTATTGCTT
This sequence comes from Pseudanabaena sp. PCC 6802, assembly GCF_000332175.1. Lineage (NCBI taxonomy): Bacteria > Bacillati > Cyanobacteriota > Cyanophyceae > Pseudanabaenales > Pseudanabaenaceae > Portococcus > Portococcus stanieri. The sequence goes on from NZ_KB235910.1 coordinate 880,661, forward strand.
TGTGGTTGATGCGGTCGAAGCATGTTTCGATATCAAGCTCAATCACTCTTTTACCTATGCCATTGCTTCTGGAGCTTAAATTGTTGAACAAAAGTCTCTGGGCATCATGTGCCGAGCGTCCTGGTCTAAATCCATAGCTCCTAGCATGGAAGGTTGCTTCGTGTGCTGGTTCTAAGGCGAACTTAGCCAGACATTGCCATGCTCTGTCTGCGATTGTAGGCACCTTGAGCATTCGAGTTGTGCCGTCCTTTTTTGGGATGGCGATTTCTCGTAAACTTTGGTGCTGCCAAGTGGTAAAGTTAGCCCTAAGTTTATCACTTAGGTTTAAGCGTTCTTCACTTGTGAGGGACGCTTTGCCGTCAATTCCCGCAGTCTTTTTCCCAGCGTTTAGCTGGGTTACTTGCCGTATTGCCAATAGGATTGCCGCTTGCGATTTTACGATTAGCTTTTGCAGTGAACGGGCTTTCCGCTTGTCTCCAACTGTAACGGCTTTGTAAACTCTTCTTTGTAGCCGGAATAGGTCTTTGCGGAATTTCTTCCAGTTTAACTTCTTCCAAGATTCACTCGCATTGCTGCTGTGTCTAATCATGGTCTGCTCCAATTTGTTTATTCTGAATACCTCGGGGCAATTACGCCCCGTCCTACCCGTTTCTGAGGGCTTACTCCTCTCGTCCGGTCTACCGTGAATTCGACTTTTCACAGACCTCAGATCCGTTTTTATTCGTTCCGCCCCTATGATGGTTTTGTTCCTTTAGGTGTAGCCATTTTGACTGCCAGAACCCCTTACTCTTGCTGCTACTATACGAATGGTGCAGCGGGATACTAGACCTCTTGCAAATTAGCCAACTGAGGAGCCTTGAGAGCGTTCAAAATTGTAGAGACCAGCAATTAGATTGCAACGCAAACCAAAGCGGTGACGACGATTGCGATAGCGTCCAGATAAGATGCGGAAGATCTTCAAGCGGCGATTAACATGCTCAATGC